>CAZEZE010000138.1:0-7182 GCA_964516445.1 uncultured Chitinophaga sp.
GTCCGTGGATGCATAACGGGAAACTTTCACATATATATGATATCATCTCACATTACAATAAAATGTCACCCGTACCCGGCACGTTAAACACCCGTATGTTGTACCTGACCCGCAGGGAGATGACTGATTTGGCGGCCTTCCTGGATGCGATCAGTGCCCCGCCCCTTGAATTTCAAAAACCTGTTTTACCCCAGTAAGCAACTTTTTGCCGGGAACGGCTATCTTTGCTATCCACTTGTAAACATCAAAAAGTAAAAAAATGAAAAAACTCTTCTTTGCCGTATTGATATCCGGTTTTGCCTTACTAACAAATGCCCAGCCACCCGAGGGCGATGCCAAAGCCGGGGAATGGTATGGTGAAAAAGTAACTGTTGACGGCGCGATCCCGGTGGGTGATGCCGTGGCTAAACTGAATTCCGGAGTTGAGTCCCTGGATACCAAGATCAAAGCAAAGATCACGGAAGTTTGCCCCAAGAAAGGCTGCTGGCTCAAACTCGAGCTGCCCAATGGCGAATCTGCCACTGTGAAGATGAAGGATTACGGGTTCTTCCTGCCCCTGGCAGCCAAAGGAAAGACCGTAGTGATCGATGGTGAAGTGAAGATCAAGACAACATCAGTGGCGGAGTTGAAACACTATGCCGAAGATGCCAGGAAATCGAAAGAAGAAATTGATGCTATCAAAGAACCCCAGAAAGAAGTAAGGGTACTGGCGAAAGGAATCGTTGTGGTTGACTGATCACATTCATACTTTAGCAAAGGGCTGTCCCGAACGGACGGCCCTTTTTTTATTTTCTCAACGCGGAACTATTTTCCCCTTTCAGGAACCGCTGTATGTTTTGTTGGGGAACGATCATTGCAGATCATATGACCTTTCTCATTCCTCCGCATGATAATGTCACAGGCACACGTCATTTTTTTGTCAAAGAAACGGATGTAATCTCTTCTTGACAATTGCGTGATGAACGGCAACTGCTGCTGTTGAAACTTTGTGCCCGCAAATCAACCAGCATGAGAAAAATACTAATTACGCTTTCCGTTTTTATCGGGGGCATTTCCCTTTCATCGGAAGCACAGATATTCAGGGCCACTGCACCGGAGGACACAACAAGGGCCAAGGAACTCGAAGAAGTGGTCGTAACAGGACAATACAAACCGCAGTCTGTAAAGAATTCGGTTTACCAGGTAAAAGTGATCGGGAAGGAACGCATCCTGAAGCAGGGCGCCACCCGTTTACAGGATGTTCTGAAGAATGAACTGAATATGCGTTTCTCCCAGGACCTGGCCACCGGTGGCTCGGCCATCAGCATGCTGGGCCTGGGCGGTCAGAATGTGAAGATCCTCGTGGATGGGTTGCCGGTGACGGGCCGCCAGGGTGTCAACAATGAATTTGACATCAGCCAGATCGATATCAATTCCGTGGAAAGGATCGAAATAGTGGAAGGACCTATGTCGGTCATCTACGGTGCCGATGCACTCGCCGGGGTGATCAATATCATTACCAAAAAAGCAATAGCCGCGAATCTGACCGTTACAGCGAGGGTCCATGAGGAAACAGTGGGGAATGAGTACGGCGGCAAACAGGGTATCCACAACCAGCAGGCTGGACTTACCTGGAAGCATAAACGCTGGGAAGCCGGCGGTTCCTTTGCCCATAATTATTTCGGTGGCTGGAAGGATACCGCGGTAGGCCGGGAACTGGTATGGCATAAAAAAGACCAGTTGATCGCCAATGGGTTTATCGGTTATAACAGCGGAAAGTGGAACCTTCGTTACCGGTTCGACGGGCTGGACGAAGTGATCTCCAATCCCGGTAATTACCTCCCGTTCCCGGATCCTTTTTCAGGTGATACACTTGCTTATGACCAGGAATATCTTTCCCGGCGCCTGATGCACCAGTTGCAGGGTTCTTATTTTGTCAATACTAAGTTATCCTTCCAGTTACAGTCGGCATACACGGATTACAGCCGCCGCGTCTATTCCACAACTCTCAATAAAAAAAATGCAGAGATCCGGCTTGACCCCGGTGAGGGAAAACAATCGGTGGTGGATTTTACCGGTTTCACATTCCGTGCAACGGCGCTGTACAAATTATCGGATGTTTTCAGTTTTCAGCCCGGGACCGATATCAACCTTGACCGGGGGAAAGGCGAAAGACTGAAAAGCGGCTCCAATGCAGTCGATGATTATGCCTTCTTTATTACATCCGAGATCACGCCTTCGTCACGTATCAGTATACGGCCGGGTTTGAGGTTCATTAAAAATTCGGTGTATGATGCCCCGCCGCTGATCCCCTCGGTCAATACCAAATGGGCCTTTGGAAGGAATATGGATATCCGGGTTTCCTATGCCAGGGGTTTCCGCTCTCCTTCGCTGCGGGAACTGTATTTCAGTTTCTTTGACGCCAATCACCAGGTGGTAGGTAACCCCGGCCTGAAGGCGGAGACCTCACACAGTTTCACCGGTTCCTTTAACTGGAAGCTGAAAAAGGAAAACGGTCCCGTTTATTCAATACAGACCGGCGGTTTTTACAATGATGTGAAGAACCTTATCGATTTTGTTTTCACGCAGGGTTCCGATACCGCAAAACTCTATAACATTTTCAACAGCCGGACAGCGGGGTTAAATCTCTCTACCGGCTACTCGTTCAGGAACTGGGACATTGCCGCCGGGGCCGGTTATACAGGCTTTTACAATGAGCAGTATGATACGGATAAAAATCTTCCGGTATTGGTCTGGTCGGCCGAGGTCAACGCCACGGCCGGTTACCGCTTCCGCAGGATCGGGCTCGACCTGAACCTGTATTATAAATTCACGGGTAAACGTCCCCGCTATATTCAGAACGGACCCGATATCATCCTTTCCGAACAGGAGGGATATCACCTGGCGGATATGACACTGACAAAAACATTATTTCGCCTTTTACGGTTCAACGCAGGTGTACGCAACATTTTTGACGTGAGCCGTATCAACAGCAGTTTCGTAGCAGGTGGCATTCATACCGGCGGCGGGCTCAATGTGGGTACCGGGCGCTCCTATTTCGCAGCCCTGCTTTTTAACTGGAACAGAAAATAAATCAACTCCAAAAATAGTTTACAATGAAAACGAATTTCACAACCCTGGCGCTGGCTTTTATCTCAGGAGCCGTATTGATCAGCTCCTGCCGCAAGAGAGACGCCCTTCCGGCCGACAACTTTGTTGTGTTTGAAACCGCGGCCCAGGGGATCACGGCAACTGAAAATTCGATACCCGTCCGCCTCAAACTGACCCGGAACACCGACAGGGACATCCCGGTCACGATTGATCTGAACGAACTGGGCCTTGTATATGGGACGGATTACACCACATCAACGGCTGCTATAGCAGGCAAGCTGACCCTGACCATTCCTTCCGGCAATAATGAAGCGGCCTTCACGGTGATAAAGAACAGCGGGGTACTTTTTGACGGTGATGAAAAGATCGTATTTGATCTTATTCGTTCCGAAGCGCCTGTTTTTATCGGGGTTACCAAACGATTCTCCCTTTCCTTCGCCGAACTTGTTGCCCATACATCGGCACTTACGATCAACGGGGGCGGGGTCCTGTATCCCCATAAGGTATTCATCGACCTCAGCGCCAGCCGGCAAACAGTGGTCAACCGCAACAACTGGGATCTTGGTTTCTACACCGGCGCGGATGATTTCCGGGTGATCCTGAATTCATCTGCCGCGATGATGGCGAAGGCCATCAATAAAAATGACCTGGCCGCAGTTACCGCGGCTGATACAGTGGGATTTTCCGCGGAAGTGAGTTTTAACCAGTTTGCTCCCAGCACATCCTCGTTGCCATATATTGATTACCCAAACGGGGATCTTACAAGAACAGCTATCGCAGCGGTCAGTTCTATGGAAACCGACAACAAGGTTTATATAGTGAACCGCGGCCTGTCACCGGGCAGCCCCGCGGCAGCAAGGGGATGGAAAAAGATCCGGGTCATACGAAATGCGGCCGGTGGTTATACCCTTCAGCATGCTGATATAAGTTCGGGTTCCTACTCCAGCATTGATATTCCAAAGGATGATCTTTACTACTTCAGGTATATATCATTTGAAAACGGCGTGGTAAGCGTGGAGCCACCCAAAAAGAAATGGGATCTCGCCTGGACTTATTTTTCCAATGTGACCAATTTCGGAAGCGGGGAAGTGCCGTACCTGTTCCAGGATATCATCCTGCTGAACCGGAATGTGCAGGTGGTGAAAGTGATGACGGCAACAAAAGCTTTTGCCGATTTTGGCGAAGCCGATATTGCCGGGCAGACATTCTTAACTGCACAAAATGCTATCGCAGCCGATTGGCGAAGCGGAGGTGGTCCGGGAACAAGCCCGGCGGTAAGGACCGACCGGTTTTATATCGTGAAGGACGGTGATAATAATTATTATAAGGTGCGATTTACCGCGCTCACTCAAAATGGTGAACGGGGTTACCCGGCTTTTGAATCTGTATTGGTAAAAAAAGGAGAGTAGGCAGGTAAGAGATTTTTCTTTTCGCGTAAATCCAATTTCTGATAACGTAAGGCTTCCTCTTGTATTCCCTGTTCTTTTGCCATCAAATCAAAATGGCAATGAAGAAAATACAGGCACTGGTCGGTTTATTGACAATGGCAACAGGTGCGATCGCGCAACCGGAAGGAAAAAAGATCGTTGACAAATTATGCGGCTGCTTCGAAGTGGATTTCAGGTATGTGGAGACATTCTCCCCCGACCCGGATTATAAATATCATCAAAGAGATGAGACCGGCGGGACAGCCGAACTGGCCCTGCCGATCGAAGTAAGTGATAATAAGATCGTCATCCAGCATTTGCTGGTGGTCTCTCCAACCGTTGTGGTAAAACACTGGAGGGAAGAATGGACTTATGAGAATCCCGTGATCTGGATGTACAAAGGAGACAGAACCTGGGTAAAAGAAAAACTCTCCGCAGAACAGGTAAAAGGCAAGTGGACGCAGACCGTTTGGGAAGTGGCCGATGAGCCCCGCTACCAGGGAATCAGTCCTTTTATACAACTTGACGGAAGGATCATCTGGCAAAACACCACCGATGCACCCTTACCCCGGAGGGAATATTCTGTCCGTAATGATTATAATATTTTGCGAAGGACCAACCGCTTAAACATCAGCGACAGCGGGTACCTGCATGAACAGGACAACCAGAAGCTCATACGGACTCAGGGAACCGACCTGCTGCTGGTTGAAGAGAAAGGCTGGAATACCTATAAAAGGATCAATGAAAAGGAATGCAGTGCGGCTAAAGCATACTGGGAAAAGTATAAGGGATACTGGGGCCGTGTTCGCAGGATATGGGCCGGCTATCTGAATTCAAGGGATCAAATTTCATTAAGCAACAAGATCGGTGACAAATTCCTCCACGATTACCTGATCGAACTTTCAAAAGAATATGCCACTGAAAAAGTTAATGACCAGGAAATTGATAACCGGATCCATGCCGAGATCAGCCGGTTTACCGGCCAGGATGGTAAAGCGTTAACGCAAAATTGAAATTATTAAAAAGGGAAATCCGGCGCCCGGAAGTTGGTAAGAGGAAAAGGTGAACGGTTCCGGGCTTTTTGTCTTGACACCCTTACTCCTTTAGCTTTTATTATCGTAACTTCGCCCTCTTTTTAGAGTGGCTATGAGCGTTAAATACACTGAATTTACGGGTCTTAACCTGCCTTCTTTTGAAGCGGAAATACTTGCACAATGGTCTGATAAGCAGACATTTGAAAAAAGTGTATCCATCCGGGAGGGAGCCACACCCTTTGTTTTTTATGAAGGCCCGCCCAGCGCCAACGGTATGCCCGGTATCCACCATGTGATCTCAAGGACATTAAAGGACCTTGTTTGCCGTTACAAGACCATGAAAGGCTTTCAGGTGAAGCGGAAGGGTGGCTGGGATACCCACGGGTTGCCGATCGAACTCGGGGTGGAGAAAGAACTGGGTATCACCAAAGAGGATATCGGGAAAAAGATCTCGGTTGAAGAGTATAACCAGAAATGCCGGGAAGCGGTATTGCGCTATAAGGACAAATGGGATGATATCACCCGTAAGATGGGCTATTGGGTGGACCTGAACGATCCCTACATCACTTTCAAAAATGAATATATCGAAACACTCTGGTGGCTGCTGAGTGAACTTTATAAAAAGGGATTGCTGTACGAAAGTGTGAGTATCCAGCCCTATTCACCTGCGGCGGGAACAGGGTTGAGTTCGCATGAACTGAACCAGCCGGGAACGTATAAGGATGTAAAGGATACTTCTGTTGTTGCTATGTTCCTGACTGTAAAAAATGAGCATTCAAAATTCCTTTATGAAACTGTGGAAAAGGCACAAGGCACAGGCCTGCCCTCCGTAGCTTCAGCGAAGGAGGGGTACAAGGTACAAGAGGTTTTCCTCCTTGCATGGACGACCACACCCTGGACATTACCCTCGAACCTGGGATTGACCGTTGGGGCGAATATTGATTATGTGCTGGTGAAAACGGTAAATCCTTACCTGCACAATACCATTCATATTGTGCTTGCAAAAGCTCTGATTGGTAAATATTTTAAGGAAGAAAACGAGAGTACTGATTTTTCGGAATACAAGAATGACGGGAAGAATATTCCGTATCAAATTATTGCAACTTTCAAAGGCGAAGATATAGAGGGTTGCGAGTACGAGCAACTCCTTCCATTCGAAGCCAATTCACTCAAAGTAATTGAAGAGAATACACCCGGGGCAAAGCCCTTCCGGGTATTGGTAGATTCGTTTGTTACTACGGAAGACGGAACAGGTATTGTACATACGGCCCCCGCATTTGGCGCCGATGACTTCAAAGTAGGAAAGAAATACAATATCGGCATACTCACCATGGTGGACCGGGAGGGAAAGTTCGTAGACGGTCTCGGCGAGTTCAGCAACCGTTATGTAAAAAATTATAAAGATGACCCGGACTATTCCGATGTGAATGTTGACATCGCCGTAAAACTGAAAAAAGAGAACCGGGCCTTCAAAGTGGAGAAATACGAACACAGTTACCCGCATTGCTGGAGAACCGATAAGCCGGTCCTGTATTACCCGCTGGATGCCTGGTTCATTAAAACCACGGCGATCAAGGACCGAATGGTGGAACTGAATAATACCATCAACTGGAAACCTAAGTCGACGGGGG
>CAZEZE010000139.1:0-7138 GCA_964516445.1 uncultured Chitinophaga sp.
TCCGCCCTTTGCATAAGGTTCGATCAGGTCGATCACCTTGATACCTGTGAAGAGCACTTCCGATGCCGTACTCAGGTTTTCAAACATGGGTGGCATATTGTGAATGGGTCGTCCTCCTGTTTTACTTACAGCCGGTAATCCATCGATTGGATCCCCGGTCACATTGAAAAGGCGTCCTTTGATCGCTTCACCTACCGGCATAGCAATCGCTATTCCGGTGTCCACCACTTCTGTACCGCGAACGATACCTTCGGTACCATCCATCGCGATCGTGCGGACACTGTCCTCACCCAGGTGCTGTTGTACTTCGAGCACCAGGATATCTCCATTTTCTTTCTTCAGTTCTAAGGAGTTATAAATCTCAGGGAGTTTGCCATCAAATTGCACGTCGATTACGGCTCCGATGACCTGTTTTACTTTACCTACGTTTGCCATATAGCTGTTTTATAAAGTCCGGGTAATAACCGGGTTTGATTTCGAGCCGCAAAGGTAAGGTCGGGGTGTTAATCTGCCAATTACAATGGCAAGGTTTTTTGACATGGGGAAAAGCGGTGAAATCTTTCGGGAACAGCTGTCAATCAGGCTGTTTTCAGCCCTGTTTTTTCCGGATTATCAGCCCGATCGAGGTTACAACGAACCGACCGATCTGCAGCTTCAGGTGGATATCCTGTTTATGCGGGAAAATGTCCACTTTAAAGTCTTCGGGCAGGCCCCCGAGCGAGTAATCCAGCTCTTCCACAAAATGCCCTTCTTTTCGTAATGCTTGAGCCACCGCTTCAATATCACGGTGCCTGAAAATAACGGTCGGATCATTATCCTGGGTTTCATCGTTGGAAGAGATATTATATTCCGTGGTATGTACTGCCCAACCCCCGGGTTTCAGGGTCTTCAACTGGTTGTTCAGAAAATCCATCCCCTTTTGTATGGTACCCAGATGTTCGAAGGAACAACTGCTCCAGTTAAAATCAAAGTTTCTCAGGTCGCCGGGAATATCATTCATATCCACGGGCATATATTCCACCCTTTTTTGAAATGTTTCCCGGTCAACAATATCACATTTATAGAGGGATTCCGCCCCCATACAAAGCTGGTTACTGTTGGTCCAGCCCATCTCAATTCCCTGTTCAGGGTAAATATCCGTGGCCAGAATATCACAGCCATATTTTGCCATTACTGATGGCAAAGGTTCCGTTCCAACGGCAAAACCGATCCCTCTTTTACCTTCCTGCAAACAGCCCCTTTCCCATAGCGCCTGCAAAACATACACATACTCCCATTGCTTGCGGTGAAAATTGGGCTGTTCCCCCATTATGTTGCACCAGTTGATATACCAGCCCTGGTAATAATCCTTTGCCTTGCAAAGTTCCGAACGGCGCATCCCGTGATCGGCACTGAGCTTTGTGTTCCATGATCGTTCTTCGGTAACTGCTAACATAATTCCGGGTTTCTATTTAAGTGAATAATAAATCCTGCAATATTCGGCGGCCTTCTCCTCCCAGGTGAAATCATTGCCCCGCTGTTTGATCTTTTGCGCCAGCCCGTTCCTTTGGTATTCTTTCATGCCGGATTGAAAAACCGATTGCATATGTTCCGGATCAAAAGAGTGGAAATAAAAAGCCACATCTTTCCCGATCTCCGGCAGCGATGTGCGGTTAGACAGGAATAAAGGTTTACCGAAGACCATGGCTTCCACAACGGGGGCGCCAAACCCTTCGGCGAGCGAGGGAAGGGCAAAGGCCATGCAATTCTCAAGGTACCAGGCCTTGTCTGCCTCCGGTACCGGGCCCAGGATCTTCAGCCTGTCCATTACGCCCAAAGCCTCCGCCTTCTCTTTCATATTGCTGATATAATCGGGTTCGTCGAGACGGCCCGCAACGACCAGTTCCATAGTATTATCCCGTAACAGGGGCACCAGGGTATGGAAATTCTTTTTCCGGTTCACATATCCCATCGTGAAAAGAAAAGGCCCCGATGGCCTGTAGCCGGCGGGTGCCGGTGGCGGAATATTTACGTGATGGGTGCCATTATGCACTACAAAGATCTTTTTTCCATGGGTGTCAAGATTTTCCTGCACATCTTTCTTACAATGCTGCGATATGCAAACAATGGCATCCGCCCGGTCCACCAGTTTCTGTGTATGCAGCAGGCTCAGCCTTCTCTCCTTTGCAGGCTTATCCTCATGCAGACAGTTCAGGTCGTGGATGGTAAGCAGCACTTTTATTTTTTTATCCCGCATCGGCAGGATCCTGCCCGACTGGAACGGTGCATGCCAGATCCCGCAGTCCCATAGAAAAGGCTTCGCAATCCTGTGATGCCATTTTTTTTCGGTAATACAGGTTTCGGGGTTTTCAAAGTTCCCGTCACCGCCTTCCGGAACATAAAAATGAACGGGCTCACGGTCTTGTTTTTTTAAATGCCGGTTCACATAATTGCCCAGGTTCAGGCAATAATGGAAAAGTCCCGAGTTCGGATGACGCATCAGGTCGCAGTCCAGTATGATCTTAGTTCTTTTTCTGAGCATAGTACCCTGTAATTGAATGATCCGGATCTTAGTCCACCCCGGGCAACCAGATGTAACTTCCACAAAATAAACGATGTTACATCCCGGATGGCAGAGTTTACCAATAGGCGGTACTGATCTTAATCAGTTCCGCGGTGGGGAAATATCCTCCGATTTATGCCGGGTACGCATGATTTTTGACTTGAACTCCTAACAGCAGGTAAAACTGGCCGATGCAACGAATCCTTTTTGACTGTGAACGAATGAAATACCCGGATACCGGCCTGTACCACTATTGCCTGAACCTGGGAAAATACCTGGAAAAGAACCTCCGGTTCGGGGAGGAGCAGCTTTATTTTTATACCCCTCGCTGGGACCAGGACTGGTCGTTCAGCAGGAACAACCATATCACTCAAAATCCGCTCCACAAATTCCTGCTTCCCTCTTTCCGGAGCTTTGACATCTGGCATGCCACCTATCAGAATACGCATTATATGCCCATGCTGAACAGGAGGATCAAAGTCGTCCTGTCCATCCATGACCTGAATTTCATGTATGATGAAAAAAAATCCGCGGTCAAAAAACAGAAATACCTTCATTACCTGCAGGGACTGATCAACCGGGCCGATGCCCTGGTCTGTATCTCCGAATTCAGCAAGAAGGATGTGCTGCAGCACCTGGATACCGGGAATAAGCCCCTACAGGTGATTCACAACGGAACCAATTTGCTGCAAAAACCGGAATTGACACCCGCTTCCTATAAGCCCAAAAAACCCTTTCTGTTTTCCATTGGAGTGATGAACCGCAAGAAAAATTATCATGTGTTGCTGCCCCTGCTGAAGAACAATACGATGGAGCTGCTGATTGCCGGTAAGTTCGATGACCCTAACTATCTGTCCGTGTTCAAAGAAAGATCCAGGGAGCTGGGTGTGGAAGAGAATGTGCACCTGCTGGGGCGGATCTCTGAAAGAGAAAAGTCCTGGTACTTCAACCATTGCAATGCCTTTGCCTTTCCTTCGATATCAGAAGGATTTGGTCTGCCGGTAGTGGAAGCGATGAGTTGCGGTAAACCGCTTTTTCTATCCGATAAAACGGCACTTCCGGAGATCGGGGGTGATGTTTCTTTCTACTTCAGGGATTTTCAGCCCGATCACATGGAAGAAGTTTTCCATATCGGCATGTCGCAGTATGCTGCAAATGGTTTTCAGCAAAAGATCAGGGATAGAAGTATGAGTTTCAACTGGCATAAAGCCGCAAGGCAATACCTGGATGTGTACCGTTCACTGTACTAATTTTATTTTTGAATAAATGAAAGTTTACCGGCGATTACTCTCTTATGCGCGGCCATTCCGGTGGTTCGTGATCCCTTTTTTTATTTTCACGATCCTGGCAGTTGTTTTCAGTGTATTCCAGTTCGCCCTGATCATCCCCCTGCTGAATGTGCTGTTCAACCCGGATACGGGACCGGATACTGTCACCGCGCCTGCATTCAGTCTTTCCACGGGCTTCATCAAAGATATTTTTTACTACCAGGTATACCGGCTGAAGGCCATGAACCCGGCCTATGCACTCTATTTCATCACCGTTGTCATTGTATGTGCCGTTCTGCTCACCAACCTGTTTCGCTACCTGGCACAACGCACACTGATCAAAGCGAGAACACTGCTGGTCAAAAGGATCCGGGAAACGCTGTTTGAAAAGATCAATCACCTGCATATGGGTTTCTTTACGAAAGAGCACAAAGGCGACCTGATCTCGCGGATGAATTCCGATGTATTCGAGATCGAGGGAGTGTTTGCCAATTCACTGGAGGTAATGTTCAAAGAACCCTCCCTGGTGATCGGTTATTTTGTCGCCCTTTTTGCCATCTCCACCCAGCTTACCTTATTTACACTGATCATCATCCCGCTTTCGGCATTGGGGATCGCCACGGTACAGAAAAAGCTGAAAAGGGATGCAAAAGATGCCCAGGCCTCTATCGGCCGACTGCTCACGATCATGGACGAAACCCTGACCGGCATGCGGATCATCCGCGCCTTCAATGCCACCGGCTTCACCCTGAAAAAATTCAGCCGGGAAAATGATTTTTACCGAAATGCCAGCCTGCAGGGATTCAAAAGAAGGGAAATGGCGCCCGCCTTTTCAGAAGCGGCTGGTGTACTGGTTGTGGCAGGAATATTATTATATGGAGGAAGCCTAATCCTCAACAACGGGCAGAGCGCCGCCGGGATACAGGCCAGCGAATTCATCGCCTTCATCGCCATCTTTTCGCAGGTCTTGCGCCCGGCCAAAGCCATGGTGGTAGCGGGTGCGAATATCCAGCGGGGCCGCGGATCCGGGGAAAGGATACTGGAGCTGATTGACAAACCGGTGGAAGTAAAGGATAAGGAAAATGCGATCGGGTTGAAGGAATTCCGGCATTCTTTAGAATTCCGCAACGTTGATTTCGCCTACAATGAAACCCCCGTACTGCAGGATATTAGTTTTACGATCCCGAAAGGAAAGACCATTGCCCTGATCGGTTCTTCCGGTGTGGGCAAGTCAACGATCGCGGATTTGATCCCCCGCTTTTATGATGTAAAAGCAGGAGCCGTATTAGTGGACGGAATTGATGTAAAAGATTATTCCATGGAATCGCTTCGGAGCGTGATGAGTTTTGTGACACAGGAGATCTTTCTTTTCAATGATACGATCTTCAATAATATCGCCCTGGGCCGCCCGGATGCCACCGGGGAAGAGGTGATGGCGGCCGCGAGGATCGCGAACGCACATGATTTCATCATGCAGACGGAGAACGGCTATCAAACGGTGACCGGCGACAGGGGTATCCGGTTTTCCGGCGGACAGCGGCAACGACTTTGCATTGCCAGGGCCGTTTTGAAGAATCCATCTATCCTTATCCTGGATGAGGCCACTTCAGCTCTCGACACCGAATCGGAAAGGACCGTGCAGGATGCATTGGGGAAACTGATGCAGGGCCGCACCACGCTGGTGATCGCTCACCGTCTCAGTACGATCAAACAGGCCGACGAGATCATCGTGCTCCACGACGGCCGGATCATCGAAAGGGGACATCACAATGAACTGATCGAAATCGATGATGGCGTTTATAAGCGGCTGACGGAGATGCAACAAACGGCCTGAGGATCACCTGACCGGCTCCAGCCTGCAAAAAGCAATATAGCCCCGGATGGTTCCATCATAAAATCGTACCGGCAGCATCAGCGTAACAGAACGGATAACGGAGTATAACCGTTCATTTTTAAAATCAAAATACAGATCCTGCCGGATACGGATCCGGTTGAATTCCCTTGGGCTACGTTCTGACTGAAGAACTTTATACCCGGTGATTTTGTCCGGATCGTTATCATCATACACCGCCATGGTATCGGCCGCCATTCCCCAGGTAAGTACCTTTTTTACCGGTATGGGCTTGCCGGTTTCTACCGCAAGAGGTTTGATCCTTCCTTTCAGCATATCCTGGTAAACCAGGCTGCCTATATCCGTTCGGTAAACAGTGAGTACACTGTCAAACAAAGAAGGATGCTCCGGGTTAAAATCATAATCCGCTTCATGGGTATTCAACAATACAACATCCTTGCTGAGACCGGGAAACTTTCTTTCGGCCTTATCATTATAAGCTACATTGCATAAAGGATACCAGTCAGCCGGAGCTGTGGCTGTTTGCCGGGCACACAACGGGGATATGAAAACATTATAAATATGAAACATCCCGTTCTTATAGGACAATACCTGTTTTGCCCTGAACGCATCGGCCTCATCACATCCGCAACAGGAGTCTGCTGCGGGATTGAAATTGCCTAACCGGTATTTAAACCGGTCCGGGTCCTCTTTGGGCCTGGCATTATCAACAAAATACCACTCCCGCGGATGCGCGGTTGCCGAAAGCTCAATGGAAAGCCCCGCCAGCCATTCCTGTTTTTGCAACCCGGGCATCGACAGCATATAGGATGATACAGAACTGCTGCCACTGTTCTTACTATAAGCCTTCACCAACCCGTTCTTCAATTTATCAAGATACCATTTCTTCAAACTGTACTCCTTTATTTTGGGCGACAGGTTCAGCACCTTATCACATTCAGCCGCCCACTGAATGGCGGTATCATGCTGAACAGGTAATGTATACCCGCTTACTGTTTGTCCGCCGGCATAAAGGACACAAAATGACAGTGCCGGAAAAAGGAAGATCTTTTTCATAGTAGAACTTTGATTTAATGATTAAAGCAGCAGTGAGCTTTGTTGCGGAGTTATTGACTCTTTATCCGGATCATATAACGGAAGCCGATATAGGAATGGGCTGCATCGGCAGGGAAAAACTGGCAAACCCCTGCCTGCAGGTAAAAAGGTGAGCTGTTCCATCCGCCGCCTTTCACCACATAAATGGTTTTTGCCTTCGTTTCCTTCAATTCAGCATTCATCACTTCTTCCATGGTGGTGGACGTCCACTCGGAAACATTTCCTTTCATATCAAAAAGATCATATGCGCCTACCGGGAAACTTTTCACCGGTGCCGTATAGAAATAACCGTCATCCCTGTAGGTTTTGACAGTGACCCTGCTGCCCTCAATGATATTTCCGAAATTGTAGAGATAATTACCCCCTTTTTTGCGGGTCCGG
>CAZEZE010000140.1:0-7094 GCA_964516445.1 uncultured Chitinophaga sp.
CCTTCAAAGTCGGAACACAAGGAACGTATCGGAAAATATTTTGGATCTGTCCGGTTCATTAAGTGGGACGATGTAACAGAACCGGTGATCCGGTTCTCCGGCGATGCAACACTTGCCTATGCCATTATTCAAAAAATGGTGATATTGTCCTTCCCCGATCCGGAAATGACGGGGAATTCAAAAACAGACAGCACTGAGTATGCGTGGGTGTCCATTTACAGGAAGCAAAAAGGGAAGTGGAAAGTGGAATGCAATGTCTCCACCAACAAATAGCTTTTAATCAGCAACAAGGGGAACAAAAAAACACCAGGAACAAAATACCGGCATTACAAATCTAGGCCTGTAAACCGTGTATTGTACTCCTGGTGTTCCGTGTTTTGTTTGGTTAAGTCTGCGGCTTTTGCTGCTGTATAATTATTTGGAACTCAGGTCCGCCCTTAAGAATAGCAGTTCACTCCATGCCTCACTGAGGTACTCCCGCAGCACTTCAAGAAGATTATCATAAGAATCTTCGCCATTAGCCTTTTCATATCGTTCTTTGAAAGATGGCTTTATGAAGCCAGGCTCCCTTTCTTTGAGCCCCTGCTTGTACCGGGTTACCAATGCAAACTGAGCAGGCCCCGATGAACTGGCGGAATAGACAGCCACAGTCTGACCACCGGCTTTCCATGCTTTTTTCATTTCACTGATCACTTCTCTAACTTTTCCACCCCATCCAAGTTTCGGAAACCAGTGTGTGATATTTATTTTATCGGAATAGTCGCCTATCGCAACCGTACTGAGTGAATCTTCATAAACAGAATAGCTGCTGGAGGTTCTCTCGGTAAGGTAGATGGCGACGTTTTTGTTCCAGTCATTGTTATGCTCGGTGCCAAGATTTCCCCGGTTGTCGATCATTTCCCAGGAAAGTGGTCCCTCCGTAACATGGTAGCCACCGTAGTCCGGGCCGGATTGTATTTCAAACACCCTCCATTTCCAGTCGCCTGTGTGGTACTTTTGGGCATGTACAGCCATTGCTTTTTCAAATTCCAGCACTTTGTCAACTTTTGGAAATGCCCGGAATGTACTCACAATGTTTTTGTTCTGGCTTATTCCAAACAGGGGAACAAGCATGCAAAAAAGAAAAATCTTTTTCATGTTTTGGTGATTTGTCGTCTGTTTTGAGGCAGACAGGTTAAATAAAAAAGGGTAAGTTGAGATAGGGGAGGTGGAAGAATATTTAAGGTAACTATTTTTTCTGCCCCGCCAAATAATATTTTAAACCTTTCTTTTGTGTATTCAACTATATCTGTCCGTTATGTTATTGCTTCCGAAGCTGAATTTATCGCTGAGTTGAGCAGGCAAACCTTTTATGAAACCTTTGCCAGCCAGAATACCCGGGAAAATATGAACCGGTTCATGCAGGAACAGTTTTCCATGGAAAAACTGGTATCCGAAGTATCAGCGCCGGGCAATACCTTCCTGCTGGCTTTTGAAAAGGAACTCCCGGTCGGATATGCCATGTTAAGGGAAGGGAAAAACCCGCCGGAGCTTGACCCCGAACCTGCCCTGGAGATCGCCAGGATCTATGCGGTCCGTTCATCAGTTGGCAAAGGAGTAGGGAGATCCCTGATGCAAAAATGTATTGAAATCGCGGAAGAGAGGAATAAAAAGATCATCTGGCTGGGTGTTTGGGAACATAATCAGCTGGCCATCGGGTTTTATTTGAAATGGGGATTCGTAAAATTCGCCACCCATATTTTCCTGCTGGGTGATGACCCTCAAACCGACTGGCTGATGAAAAAAGAACTTTGAGAAGAGGTCAATGGGCAACCGCAAAGTAAAATTAATTAAATTGCCGCCGCATGAATCCCATACGCAATTCCTTCCTGCTGCTGGTATATTTCTTTTCCATACCGTTACTTTCAACCGGGCAAAAAAAAGACGTTACGATCCGTATCGTACAGGAAGAAAATGTCTACACACCTGATAACCGGCCAACGGCAGTAACCTTACAGAAAAAATCCTTTAAAATCCAGGTGCTGCTACAGCACATCAAAGGTGTTTACCTGTTTGCCAGCCTGAACGATTCGCTGTATTCCCTGCCCGATCAGACCCCGGTACCCGGCTTTGCCAGCCTGCCGGAAATGACCATGGCTGAAGAAGAGCATAATAAGGAAAAGGAATTGCTGGTGAATGACGCCGGCTGGTCGTACTGGTTCTTTGACCCGGCTCAGGCCTCGCACCGGTTTAATAAAAAAATAATACAGCTCGACAGCGGGCGGGTGGTGGGAACAAAAACCGTCAAGCAACTGGTCTTTTTTCCTTCCCGGGAAACAAAAAAACTGAAGGAAAATGATGCCCCGCTTTACCTGTTTTTTGTGGCGGTGGGGGAGGAAGACCCCAATGGAAGACCCGGGAAAGAACTGCTTCGGCGGAAGATAAAGATTGAATGGCGTGAAGAAGACTGAATAAACCTGTAACTTTATGCCACAATTCTTTTTATGCCACGACTCAGGGGCAACCTGCTGATACTTCTTTTTTTTGCGGCATCCCTTCCTGTTTATGCACAGGAAAAACAGGTATTGATCCGCGTAATCCAGGAGGAATCATCCGTACTATCAGATTTCCAGACCAATATCATCCTTGAAAGAAAGCCTTTTAAATTCCAGATCATGCTAAAGGGTGTGGAAGGAGTTTATGTATTCGCCAGTATCCGGGATTCCGTTTACCGGTTCACGGAAACCAGCGTGATACAGGATTTTGGTTACCTGAACCTGCTGGAACTCCGGGATGAGGATGTATATAATACCAACCGTGAACTCAACATCAGCGAAGAAGGTTGGTCGTATTGGTTTTATAAACCGGAGCCGGCCGAACATGCATTTAACCGGAAAATAGTGAAGTTCGACAGCAGCCGGATCATTTGCACCAAAGCTATCAGGCAGCTCAATAACCTTGCAGAAACAAAGACCCTCAAATTAAGAGATGTAAAAACCCCTCTTTACCTTTTTTTTGTGGCCGTGGCGGAATCCGACAGTAACGGCCGGCCTGTAAAAGAACTGATGCGCCGCAAGGTAAAGATCGACTGGGTCGATGAGCTATAAACGGGCGCGTATAAAGCATGCGTAGTATTTCACAGCTGCTTCGTATTTTCCCTCCTTCTCCATCATACTAAAAATTCAGGGAACGCGTTAATAATGATTGGCCAAAACCTGCATTCCATTATTTTTTCAACCGAACTAAACCTTTTACACTACGACCGGTCATAGACCCGCCATTTTTTGAACCCTAAAAAAACTAATATGAAATCACGGTTCCTCCCATATCTGGCAGTATGCCTGAGCGCAATTTTCGTTTTTGTTTCCTGTAAAAAGGAGTCTTCATCATCCGATTATACAAGCGAGTCAACCACCCATGCAGATGACCAAAACAGGTTTTCCGCAGAAGTGGATGCCGCTGCCAACGATGCCAATATCGTCCTGGAGACCAGTCCCGGCTTTTCCGGCCGGGGAGAAGGTACCCAATCCCTGATCTGCGATGCAACGGTAGTGGTGGATACACTAAGCAATCCCCGAACCATCACAATCACTTATAACGGCACCAATTGCCTGGGTAACCGTACCCGGACGGGTGTTATCGTTATTTCGATGGCACAGGGCGTTCGCTGGAAAAACGCGGGTGCGCAGCTCAATGTTACGTTTCAGAATTTTAAGATCACCCGGGTCATCGACAACAAAAGTATTACGATCAACGGTACGCAGACCTATACCAATGTCAGCGGCGGTCTTCTCATCAACCTGCCTGTGCTGAATACCATCACGCATAGTATCAGCAGCAGCAATATGTCGGTTACATTTGACAATAACTCACAACGTACCTGGCAGGTGGCCCGCCAACGGGTATTCACTTATAATAACGGGGTTGTGATCACGGTTACCGGTACGCATTCTCAAGGCGGTGTAACCGGGATTGCTGAATGGGGCACGAATCGTTTCGGTAACGCCTTTACGACAGCGATCACGCAGCCGCTCATTTTCAAACAGGATTGCAGTTTCAGGGCAGGTGGCGGAAAAGTGGAGCATGTAACGCCATTTTTCAATGCCAATGTGACTTTCGGGCTCGATTCTAATGGCAATCCGACAACCTGTCCCGGCGCCAACCCTTATTATATGAAGGTGGTCTGGACCGGTCCTTCCGGTAATACCCATTCAAGTATTCATCCGTACTAAATTAATAAAGGAACAAATGAACTTTGATCCGTCCCGGCCCAGCCGGGGCGGATTTCTTTTTTGAGCACACCCTGATAATGTATTTACAAGTAAATTAGCGCTGCATGAGCAAAACACTGTTTATTAATATCAGGACCCTTGTGAACATCCGTGAGGAAAATAAACTCCTTCGCGGGGCGGAAATGGCTGAATTACCTTGTGTGGAAAATGCCTGGCTGCTGGTGGAGAACGGTATCATTGCGGCCTACGGCGAAATGAAGAATATTCCTCCTTCTTTGCAGGATATACGGGAAACTGTAGATGCTTCCGGGCAATTATTGTTACCCTGCTGGTGCGACAGTCATACCCACCTGGTTTTTTCAGCCAGCCGGGAAGGAGAATTTGTAGATAAAATAAAGGGGTTAAGTTATGCGGAAATAGCCGCCAGGGGCGGAGGTATTCTCCATTCCGCACGCAAACTGGCGGAAAGCAGTGAATCGGAGCTGCTCCGGCTTGCCATGGGCAGGCTGCGTGAGGTGATGCAACAGGGTACAGGAGCGATCGAGATCAAAAGCGGGTATGGCCTGTCTGTTGAAGGGGAACTGAAAATGCTGCGCGTGATCCGGAAACTGAAAGAATTATCACCTATCCCCATTAAAGCCACTTTCCTCGGGGCGCATACGTACCCGCTGGAGTATAAAGATGACCACCAGGGGTATATTGACCTGATCATTGGCGAAATGCTGCCGGTCATTGCAACCGAAAAACTGGCGGATTATATTGATGTGTTCTGCGAAAAAGGTTTTTTCACACCCGAAGAAACGGAAACGATCTGCCGGGCTGGGATGAAATATGGGCTGAAAGCGCGGATCCATGCCAACCAGCTGAATCTTTCCGGCGGGGTTCAGACAGGGGTGAAACTTGGTGCGGTTTCCGTTGATCACCTGGAAACAATGGATGAAGCCGCCATCCAGGCACTGGCAGGCTCGGATACGATCGGGACATTGCTCCCCACAGCCGCTTTTTTCCTTCGGATGCCTTACCAGCCCGCCAGGCAACTGATCGATGCCGGTTGCGCCATTGCCCTTGCATCAGATTATAACCCCGGTTCATCACCTTCCGGGAATATGAACCTGGTGGTGGCCATGAGCTGCATTGCCATGAAGATGTTGCCGGAAGAAGCAATCAACGCCGCCACGATCAATGGTGCATATGCCCTGGAACTGCAGGAAGAATGCGGGAGCATCATGACCGGGAAAAGAGCCAACATTATACTGACAAAGCCCGTTCCTTCCATAGCTTATCTACCTTATTCATTTGGTTCAAACCTGGTGGACAAAGTGATGATCGGGGGAGAATGGATCTGATCATTCCCGGTGGAGTAATCAATTCTTTCCTTCAGGAGTATATAAATAACATATCATTGTTTAATTAACTGCATTTCTTCCTGAAAAAGGAAGGTTAAGTTATTGAAGCCATGTAAATTTAGGTATTAAAATAATAATTATAGAAGAACAGACATGTCGTTACGCCAGTTTATCTCTGCCCGGAAATTTTTGCGATCGCTGGAGATCTTCAGGGAAAATGTATCGCTGAAATGGAAGGAGGTGGCCGAAATATTCGGCCTGCATGAGGATGTATTTGAAGACCCGCGTCATATTAAGCTGAAAAGGCCGGTTACGGTTATACTGATAGGCGCCGGGCACCGGGGAGATATTTATGCGGAATATGCGGTTATAAATCCTGAGGAAATGGTGATCGTAGCTGTTGCTGATAGTAATGAAAACCGGCGGAAAGCAATGGCTAGGGAACATGCCCTGGAGGAATCCGGTGTTTTCAGCAGCTGGGAGGACGTATTCCGTGTACCAAAATTCGCCGATGCGGTGATCATCGCAACACCAGATAACCTGCATACACAGCCCTGCCTGGCCGCCATGGATGTGGGATATGACATATTACTTGAAAAACCCATCGCCCCTACAGAAGAAGAGTGCAGGCGTATCTTAAAAAAGGCAAAGGAAAGCAACAGTATTGTGGGTGTTTGTCATGTACTTCGTTATTCACCTTATTTCAGGGAACTGAAAGAAATACTGGATGCCGGTCTGATCGGCAATATCATAAGCGTTCAGCATATGGAACCCATCGAACAGATCCATATGAGCCATTCCTATGTAAGAGGCCAATGGCGGAACAGCAAAACGGCTACACCGATCCTGCTGGCGAAATCAAGCCATGATACGGACATCATCCGCTGGCTGGTGGGCAGCCCGGCCAAGGATGTTCACTGTTTTGGCAACCTGAAGTGGTTCACCAACCGCAATGCGCCCGAAGGTAGTACAGAGCGCTGCACGGACGGGTGCAAGGTGGAACAATCCTGCGCTTATTCGGCATTACAGATCTATCTCCGTGATAAAAAAAGATTATACGTCTTTGATATGCCCGATAACCGTTTCGAATGGAATGATTTCATCCTGGAGAAGTTAAAAACCACGGATTACGGTAGATGTGTGTACCGGATGGATAATGACCAGCCTGATCACCTGACCGTGAATATACTGTTTGAGAATGGGGTGACTGCTGCTTTTTCCATGGAGGCACATGTTTCCTATGAAGGAAGGAGGACCAGAATCATGGGTTCCAGGGGAGATATAGTCGGGAACATGGAGAGCTTTGTCATGACCGATTTCAAGACCCGGAAGCAAACTTCGTGGAAAATGAGGACCGATGCCCACGGGGGCGGTGATCACCGCCTGGTGAAGGACTGGATACAGGCTGTGGCGCAAAAGGATAAAAACCTGCTGAGCTCCTCTATTGATGTTTCGATTGAAAGTCACCTGATGGCCTTTGCCGCGGAAAAAAGCAGGCTGAACCGGACGATCGAGGACGTTAGCCTGAACGGGCAAG
>CAZEZE010000141.1:0-7086 GCA_964516445.1 uncultured Chitinophaga sp.
ACCTGAGCCCGGTGGAACAAAACATCAACAAGGTGCTCTGGAATGCCACACCTAATTTCAATATTACCCAACACTTCGTTAATGCCGTCATCACTAATACGGGCACGGCGATTTCTACTTTTACACTGGATGGGGTACCCGTTCCGGCCGGTCTATTTGTCACCCATCCCAGCGATCCCAGTTTTTCCTATCTCCGGACATCCGTCGGGCCCGGCCAGCATACGATCCAGTCCGATTCAGGTTTCAATGCGATTGCCTATGGTTACGGTACAACAGAATCATATGGCTATAATGCCGGCACCAATATCAAGGACCTTTTCCAGTTTATCAATATCAATAATGAATATGGCACGGTAAACTTCCCGGCCACCTGTAGAAATACACCATTCCGGCTGGGTATCGTTTTCCCGTACCAGCCTACACAAATCGAATGGCAATTCGGAGCATTGAACCCATTTGGATTTAATGATACCACCCTGGTCAATCCCGTTTTTGACTCATCCTGGGTTGTAGCAGGACGCACTATCTACCGCTACAGGCTTCCCAGGACCTATTCCATACCCGCTGCAGGAATTTACCCGGTAAGGGTACTGGCCACGAATCCTACACCCGATGGATGCGGTAATCTACAGGAGATCGAATTTGATCTCCAGGTATTTGAACCCCCGGTGGCTGACTTTACATTTACTTCGGCAGGATGCTATACCTCACCTGTTTCATTCTTCGATAATTCCAGCACAGGTGGCAGGGCTATTATCAGCCGGTACTGGAATTTTGATGACGGCAATACAACAGGATTAAATAACCCTACACATACGTATGCCGCGCCGGGAACATATAATGTCAGGTACTCCCTGATAACCGACGTGGGTTGCCTGGCCGATACTATTTCTCATCCCGTAACACTGGATGATGCGCCAACCGCTTTGTTTGCCACATCACCGCCGTTTTGCCCGAATGTGCCGATCACTTTCAATGATCAGTCTACAGCCACAGGATCCTCCACCCTGGCTATATGGACCTGGAATTTCGGAGACGGCTCACCGACCGTGATCAGGAACAGCAGTACTAATGAAGTGCATACCTATGCGGCCGCGGGTACGTATAATGTCACTTTAACTGTCGAGACCGCATCCGGATGCTTGAGCCAGGTATTTACTTTCCCATTGACCATTGAACCTGACGGTACCATCAACCTGTCCTCTCCGGCAGGAACCGATAACCAGACCGTTTGCATCAATACGCCGATCGCTACGATCTCTTATAATGTGGGTGGCAGCAGCAACGGCGGAAGTGTAGCGGGTCTTCCTGCCGGTGTTAGCGGAAGCTTTGCAGGCGGTGTTATCACCATTACCGGAACCCCGACTGTCAGCGGTACTTTCAATTATACAGTCAGCACAACCGGGCCCTGTGTGAATCCCACGGCAACAGGCACAATTACGGTAACACCCGACGGTACGGTTACACTGACCTCTGCAGCCGGTACAGATAATCAAACCATCTGTATCAATACGGCCCTTACGCCGATCACTTATGCGGTGGGTGGCAGCGGAACCGGGGGAACAGTCAGCGGTTTGCCTGCGGGAGTGAACGGAACTTTTGCCGGAAGCGTGATCACCATCAGCGGCAATCCCACTGTCAGCGGTACTTTTAATTATACGGTCACCACCACGGGCCCTTGCGCCAGTGCAACCCTGAACGGCACCATCACCGTTACCCCGGATGGCACCATTAACCTGACTTCCCCCGCCGGAACGGATAACCAGACTGTTTGTATCAATACACCTATCGCGGCAATTACTTACGCGGTAGGGGGTAGCGGAACTGGAGGCAGTGTGAGCGGGTTACCTGCCGGCGTTACCGGAAACTTTGCTGGGGGTGTTATCACCATTACCGGTACACCTTCTGTAAGCGGAACATTTAATTATACGGTGAATACCACGGGCCCCTGTGTGAATCCTAATGCCACCGGTACCATTACCGTTGACCCCGATGCAACGATCACCCTGACATCGGCACCACCCACCACGAACCAGGAACTATGTGTGAATGCCACCCTTGCCAATATTACTTATGCAGTGGGCGCTACCGGTTCCGGTGCAACTGTTGCCGGTCTTCCTGCCGGAGTCACCGGTGTGTATGCCGGAGGTACTTTCACCATCAGCGGTGTGCCCACGGCATCCGGAGTATTTAATTATACAGTAACGACAACCGGTATTTGCGCACCGGCCACGGCAACGGGTACGATCACGGTCAATGCATTGCCTACCGCTAATTTCAGTGCCAGCGTACCATCCTGCGAAACAGGAGTGATCAACTTTACCGATCTTTCTGTACCCAATTCCGGAACGATTATAAGTTGGACCTGGGATTTTGGAGATGGCGGAACATCCACACTCCAAAACCCATCGCATACCTATGCATCAGCCGGTACCTATACCGTGAACCTGGTCGTGACAACCGACAAAGGATGTATAAGCATCACACCTCCGCAACAGGTAACTGTTTATTCAAGACCCCAGGCCGGGTTTATTTTACCGGAGGTTTGTCTCGACGATACCAACGCCCAGTTCACAGATACCAGCTCGGTCCCCGCACCGGATAATATAACACAATGGTCCTGGGATTTTGGAGATGGCGGAACATCCACCCTTCAGAATCCGACACATAGTTATACGGCTACCGGATCCTACCTGGTGAGACTGATCGTAACCAGCAACCGCGGCTGCCGCGATACGATCGATCAGAACATCTTTGTAAACGGCAGTTTCCCGGATGCCGATTTCACGGTGCAAAACCCGACCCTGCTTTGTGCGAATGACTCTGTTTCTATAGTGGAAGCCTCTACCGTTTTCCCGGGAACGATCACCAAGGTTGAAATCTACTGGGACAACACAGGCCAGCCGGGTGTATTTGATACCGATAACAGCCCCTTCACCGGAAAAGTATACAAACATCTCTATCCAAACTTCCAGGCACCGCTGACCCGAACATTTACGATACGGTACAGGGCTTATTCGGGCGGAGTTTGTGTGAATGACGAGATCAGGAATATCACCGTTAACGCGGCGCCACTGGTTCAGTTCAACCCGATACCCAATATCTGCCTGGATGCGGCTCCATACCAGATCACGCAGGCAACAGAAACAGGAGGGGTGCCGGGTACAGGCATATTCAGCGGACCGGGTGTTTCTCCGGGGGGACTGTTCAATCCAGCTGTGGCCGGACCGGGTACGCACACGATTAAATTTGTTTACACCTCGAGCGCCGCGGGCTGCGAGGACAGTTTAACCCAAACCATCAAGGTGTGGGAGCCACCAACCGCAGACTTTAGCACCAGTGCCCCCGCCTGCGAAAGACAAGCCGTTACCTTTACACAGAACTCATCTTCTACCGAGGGTGCCCTGGCGCAATGGCGCTGGAATTTTGGAGATGGCTCTCCGGTGCAGATCGTTGGTTCCGGCGCTCCGGTTAATCATACATTCGCCGGTTACGGTACGTTTAATGTAACACTCAACGTGGTAACCAGCAACGGTTGCGTCAGCACACAGAAACTGATACCGGTTGATGTGAAACCGCTGGCACGTCCCAACTTCACTTTCCCCGCGATTGGTTGCCTGCCCAACGCCAATGTCACCTTTACGAATACATCAACCATACCGGACGGAACACAGTCTTCGTTTACATACCTGTGGAATTTTGGGGATCCCGGAAGCGGAGGTAATAATAATTCCCCGGCGATGAATCCCAGCCATAGTTATAACGCCGTTGGACCTTATAATGTAAACCTGCAGGTAACATCCGGCGCCGGATGCATACACGATACGACGATCATCCTGAACTCGATCCACCCGCAGCCACTGGCTTCCATTTCATCTGACAGGATCGATGTTTGTATAGGAGGAACGATCAGTTTCAGCAGCGTCAACAACCCGATGGATGGTACCACCACATCCTGGAACTGGGACCTGGATGATGGCAGTGGGAGAACCACCAGTTCCTTCACGCATACCTATGCCGTTGTGGGGGTGTATGATGTAACGCATTACATCACCAACAGCTTTAACTGCCGGAGCAATACCGCCACCCTCACGGTTTCCGTAAATCCTTACCCGCCGGTGAACGCGGGTCCTGATAAATTCATGCTCGAAGGCGGACAGGTGATGCTTACGCCGGCGGTGAATGTGGGATACCCGGTAACTTACCTGTGGACCCCGTCACAGTACACGGATAATCCCAACGTCGCTACACCCATCGTACGGCCGCCGGATGATATGTACTTCACGCTGCTTGTTACCAGTGATAAAGGATGCAGCGCCGATGATGAAGTATTTGTCAAAGTGCTGAAGAAACCGGATATCCCGAATATCTTCAGCCCGAACGGGGATGGAGTGCATGACAGGTGGGTGATCAAATACCTTGACAGCTACCCGGGTTGCACCGTTGAGATCGTAAACCGTTATGGTCAGTTGGTATACCGCTCCGTGGGTTATACAACACCCTGGGACGGAAAGATCAATGGCAAGGATGCCCCGATAGGAACCTATTATTATGTGGTTGATCCCAAGAACGGGCGTAAACCGATAACCGGATATGTGGATATAATCAGGTAACGTATGAAGCGGAAAGTATTTTCAGGGATCGTGATGCTGGGTAGTGTGCTGCTGAGCCATGCGCAGCAAAAACCTCACTACACACAGTATGTGGTGAACCCTTTTATCATCAACCCGGCCATTACCGGGATCGATAATTACACGGACCTTAAAATGTCGGTCAGGGACCAGTGGGTAGGGATCAACGGCGCGCCGATGACAACCTACCTGACGGTGCAGGGGCCGATCGGTAAGAAAGATTACCGGTTATCATCAACTTCGTACCGCATACCCGGTGAGAACCCCCGCGGTAAATATTACTGGGAGAATTATACAGCAGCCGAACCGCATCATGGAATTGGCATGACCATCATGAATGACCGTACCGGCAGTTTTAATTTTTTCACGGCCACAGCATCCTATGCTTATCATCTTGGCCTGAATCCCACCACCAACCTGTCAGGAGGATTTTCCGCAGGTATCACCAAGGTCAGCCTCGATCGTTCCAAACATGATTTCTCGGGCGCAGGCGATCCAAGCGATCCCGCCACTGGTTCGGGTCTAACGCAGGCGCTTACAAAGATCAAACCCACGATGTCGGCCGGTATGTGGCTGTACTCCCGTGATTATTTTGTCGGTTTTGCGATCCAGCAGGTGATACCGCAAACACTGGATTTCGTGGATAATAATACCGCCATCCTTACCAAGAGCAGGTTCGTACCCCATTTGTTCCTGACCGCGGGGTACCGGTTCCTGCTCACGGATGATGTCAATGCCGTTCCCTCCATCATGGTGAAATATATAAAAGGAAGTTCGATCAAGGAATTCCAGCCGGAAGCAAACCTCAAACTCCAGTTCAGGGACCTGCTCTGGTTAGGCGGCAGTTACCGTTACCAGGACGGATATGCGGGCATGCTGGGAATGAATGTCAGCAATACATTCAATGTAAGTTACTCTTACGACCGGTCCAACGGAAGGAATATACTGAGCCCCTTTAACAACGGCACGCACGAAGTGGTGTTTGGCTTCCTACTGGGGAATAAATACAGCGAAGCCTGTCCGCGTTGTTATTGAGTGTATGAATTTGCCAATACCGGCATGCCTTAACATTCCGATTTATTTCAGCCCGGCTGTACCGCCGGATAAAATTATCCCGGTAAAATAGGGGAGAATGACCTGTAACGGTTAAATTGTTCAATACTGAATTAAAGATGTACGATCTTCTTGTTGCGCATGCTTTTCAAACGGTTTACCTCGCGTTGTAACTGGCGCTTCTTTTCCGCGATCGCTTTCAGACTGATGTCCGTATCCGGTATACCTTCCAGGGAGAGTTCCTGCATTTCTTTCTGGGCCTGGTTCAGGCTGACCATCGCGTCACTATACACTTTCACCAGGCTGTCCGTTCTCATAAGACTGACCGCTTCTGACAACTGGGTATTGACCTTTTCCCAGTCCACTTTATCATAGGCCTGGCGGAGTTTGTTCTCCCACTGGCCCCAGTCAAATTTGCTGAATTCGTTTGTCAGGGCTGATCTTAATACTTCTTTTTCCTTCTGGCTGAATACCTCGGCCAGGTTTTTCTCCATGGCCTTCCACTGCGCGCCTTCCAGAACTTTACGGGAAGATTGAACAGCTTCTTTTACCATTTCCTCCGCGTCCTTATCCAGCACCACTTCCGGTATCGTTTCGAAATTGGCATTGATGAAATCGGGATGAGCAGCAAATGCAATGGCCGAACCGGCTTTGCCGTTTTCCGACTGGTTTTTGGTCAAACCGCTGGCGGCGATGTTACCGGCATTGTTCAGGTAACTTTTTTCAGGCAATTCGTTCGTTACGGCACGCATATAATTATCATTTACCGCGTTCAGGGAAGTGGCAGCCAACTGGCCACGGTAAGCATATCCTTTTACACCGATGGAATTGCTCAGCAGGAGAACCGCATTTACCCCGATCACGCAAAGAAGGGCTGCCATAACGGAAGAGAATCGGCGCAGGGCGCCATTTGTTCTCTGCTCCACACCCATGATGGTCTCGATCCGTTGCAGCAGTTCTTTACCATTACCAGCGGCACGAAGCATGAGCAACCGTTGTTCACGGCTTACTTTTTCAAGCATGAGCAGGGCCGAGGCGTATTCATGAGAATCGTACTGGAACTGGATCACCATTTCATCACAGCTTTTCTCCCGCTCCGTTTCCACGATTTTCACAAAAGCCCTGGCAAAGGGGTTAAAGTATAATATCGTACGAATTAAATTAAGTACAAGGTTCAACAGGTAATCATGGCGCCGGATATGGGATAACTCATGCAGCAGCACGGCTTCCATTTGCTGGGTGTTGAGCTGGTTGAGAGCCGCCAGGGGGACCAGGATCACGGGCTTCAGGTAACCAATCGTAACGGGGGAGGTAACCCATTCGGATACCCATATATGAACGGGTTTCTTAATGCCCATCCTGGAAGCTATCGTACTCACGAAGAGCCTCCATTCAGCATCCA
>CAZEZE010000142.1:0-7011 GCA_964516445.1 uncultured Chitinophaga sp.
TGATGATATGGAAATTGGCGCCGATCTTCACCCCGCCATACCCGATCGGGTTGGGAATATTCTGAAAATTATCGACGGTGAATTCCTGGGGGATCACATCGATGATCTGATCACCGGCCGGTATATAGGTCTTGTACTGGTCATCAATAAGCTGGTCGATCTCTTTCTGGGTGATCTCGCTTTCCGTATGCTGACGCACGATATCTCCGCGGGTCTGCAGGCTCTTGATGTGATGGCCGGCTATGCCTACATAAACTTCGCTGATGGTCAGACTGGGATTGGAAGTAATGCAGTTGTCCAGCGCAGTCCGGATAGCCTTGATGGTTTCATCGATGTTCAGCACCTGACCGTGCTTCACACCATTGGAGCTGGATTTCCCAAAACCCAGGATCTCCAGTTTGCCAAACTCATTTTTGCGTCCGGCGATCACCGCGATCTTGGTCGTACCTATATCAAGGCCGACGATAATGGGTTGTTCGTTGTTCATAGTTGTTGTTTTTTAGTTGTTGTTTTCAGTTGTTGCGAGGCGAAGCCGAAGCGTCCCCCTGTTTATTATTGAAACTTTTATTTCTTGCTTTAATAATGACACACTTCACGACTCACGACTCACGATTCACCACTCACGACTCCCTTAATTGTATCCATGATCCTCCGCTTCATCCGTCTTCTTCGGCATCACCGCCTTTGGTTTTCTTTTTTCTTCAGTCATTTTAGCCGACCCAGGCTTTACCGTTTTCTGTTTAACCTGTTTCTTTTCCGCAGTTTTCACAGCCTGCCCGCCATCCGCCGGCTGGCGGAGGGCAGGTTTGGTATCTTCCAGGCGGGGGTTGGGATCGCTATGCTTCTCAGGGTTATTTGCTTTTTCAACGGGCAGGTCTTCCTTTTTTTCAAAAACCGAGTCCTTATCAAGATTTTCCGCCGGTGGTAATCGTTTCAACACGGTATCGAGCTCCGCTTCCCCGGCATACTTCAAAAGCTTTTCAACATTCTTCCTTAGCTGCACCGAATCCACTTTGGGATCACCGGCATACCGGGAAGCCACCACCTGTCCTTTATACTGCACATCGATCAGTTTGTAATGGTCAAACCCGGTTTTGCCGACTACCTGCCTGTAAAAAATCATCAGGCGGTTGAACTTGGCTTCTATGTTTTCACCATCACCCAGTTTTACGATATGGTTACCCACAACGGGAATGAGTTCCATGTTCCGCTCCGGTGTAATATCGACCTGTGCCACCTGCGCCATCCAGAATGGATCATTGAGAATATAAATTGCTGTCTTTCTTATATGATCAAGTAAAATGCTGTCAGCGCCGGAATAGATCCTCTTTTCCGGGAAACCGGTAAATACCGGCACCCGTGCGCTTCGCAGCTCCGACAATGGCATCTGCTGACCGGCCGCATCGATATAAAAAGATTTCCCGCCCACGGTAAATACCCTGGCCACGGGCTCTTTCTCCGTAACTAATACATGCAACACATCCCTGCTGTCGAGATAAAGTTCTGCTTCACTGATCCAGGTATTCTTTTCCAGCATTTCTTCCAGTTCATTCAACTGGAGGGAGGCTATTGCCTGTCCCCTGATCGGGCCCTTGCTGGCCTTTATCAGAAGCGACTCCACTTCTTTTTCGCTGATGAAAAAAATATTCTTCGGACCTTTTATCGTAATGGTAAAATCACTGCACTGGCCTTTTCTCTTGGTGCTGATCGCCGCCAGCAACAGGGTTAGCATGCCCCCGCCGATGCAGAGCCAGACTGTTACAAATACAATTTTCCGTATCGTTGCTTTTGCGTTCACTTATACTTCTTTTAAAATATCTTTAATGGGTTCCACCAGCATGTCAATATCACCGGCGCCCGCAGTTATCAAAACCTCTCCGAAATCCCTGTTCACTGTCCGTGAAAAATCCTCTTTCATCCATTGCATCAATTCTTCCTTATTTTTTACCGCCTTGAACTCCTTCTTCATCCTGCCCAGTATCATTTCACTGTTCACCCCTTGCAGCGGTAATTCCCGGGCCGGGTAAACAGGAAGGAGGATCACTTCATTGGCCAGGTCCAGTACTTCCGCAAACCCGTCGGCCAGGTCCCTTGTCCGTGTGAACAGGTGCGGCTGGAAGATCACCGTACATTTCTTCTGCCGGAACAGTGATTGGGCGCCGTTGATCAGGGCTCTCAGCTCTTCCGGGTGATGCGCGTAATCATCAATGAAAACGATCCGGTCATTTTTGATGATGTATTCGAACCTTCGCTTCACGCCCCTGAAACTTTCAACGGCTGTCCTTATCTTATCCTTCTCAACGTTTAAAGAACTTGCCACCGCAATGGCGGCCACCGCATTTTCCACGTTGTGCATCCCGCCCATATGGAGCATCACATTTTCGATCCCGTCAGCCTGTATCACTACATCGAATTCATAACTCCCGTTGTGCATCCGGATATTCGTGGCATATACATCCGCGCTTTCATTCTGCAGGCTGTAGGTAAGACTTTGCCCGGCTTTCAGCTCTTTACCCCTTTTCAGCCCAAACTGACGGATCAGCAAACCGTTTGCCTTTACCTTCCCGCTGAAATCGATAAAAGCCTGTTCCATCATTTCCGCCGTTCCATAGATATCCAGGTGATCGGCATCCATCGCGGTGATGACGGCGATATCCGGGTTCAGCTTTAAAAAACTCCTGTCGTACTCATCCGCTTCAACCACGCAAACATTCCTCTCACTGCTCCAGAAATTGGTGGCATAGTTCACCGCTATACCGCCCAGGAATGCATTGCAGCCGAAACCACTGTCGCGGAGCAGGTGCGCCACCATCGTAGTGATGGTTGTTTTGCCATGCGTACCGGCTATACATATATTAAAAGAACTCCCTGTTATTAACTCCAGTACATCACTCCGCTTAAACACTTTTTGCCCCTTTTCCCTGTAATACACCAACTCTTTGTGATCTGCCGGGACCGCCGGCGTATAGACCACCAGGTCTGGCTCTTTTGGCACCCCATCAACATGCTCTTCATAGTGAACCGGAATGCCGGCAGCTTCCAGTTCTTTTGTCAGAACCGTTGCCGTTTTATCATACCCGCTCACTTTCACACCCCCTTCATGAAAGAACTTCGCCAGCGCGCTCATCCCGATCCCCCCGATCCCGATAAAATAAACCTCGTTCAGTTTTTCAATCCCCCGGAAGGGGGTATTCATAAGGACAGTATTGATACGTGCGTTCATGTTCAAAAACTCATTCTCCATCTTCCTGATACAAACAGGGCATACCCCGTTCAACATCAGATCAGATTCAAAATTTCTTTAGCTATCTTCTCATCAGCATCCGTTATGGCCAATGCTGAAATATTTTTTATAAGATCTTCCTGCTTTCCGGAATCCCTGGCCAGTGAAATGGTCATGAATACCAGTTTCTCCCCCGCTTCATTGTCTTTCACCATCAGCGCTGCGTTCCTGTTCACCAGTCGCATGGCATTTACCGTTTGGTGATCCTCCGCAGCAAAAGGATAGGGTACGAACAAAACGGGTTTTTTAACAACACATATTTCGGCAACCGTCATCGCTCCTGCCCGGGCCACTACTATATCGGCTGCTGCATAAGCGTATTCCATCTGCAGGATAAAGTCGTTGGCCCAGACCGATCGTTTACCGCTTGTTCTTTCCTTCGCTTTTTCCGCATATGGCTTGCCGGTTTGCCAGATCAATTGCAGGCCTTGCGCCAGGAATTCTTCCAGCCCTTTGTCAATAGCCTCATTGATCGACCGGGCCCCCAGGCTTCCTCCCACAACCAGCACAGTTTTTTTTGTTTCGTCCAACGAAAAGAATCGGAGCCCTTCACGCCTGCTGATCCTGGAACCGGCAATGCCGGCTCTTACCGGGTTACCAGTGATCATGATCTTCTCTGCCGGGAAAAATTTTTCCATTCCATCTGTTCCGGTAAAGATCCTTGTTGCTTTCCTCCCCAGCATGATGTTCGACCTCCCGGCAAAGGAATTGGACTCGTGTATAAAAGTCTTTATGCCCCTTGCCTGTGCAAACCTTAAAACAGGAAAACTTGAATAGCCTCCCACTCCAATCACGGCATCCGGTGTGAACTTTTTGAAAATGCTGCGTACCTGAAGAAAGCTCTTAACCAGCTTGAATGGCAGACCCACATTTTTTATCAAAGAACTCCTGTTGAACCCCGCGATATCCAGTCCTTCTACAGTATAGCCGGCCTGGGGCACTTTTTCCATCTCCATTTTACCCTTCGCCCCCACGAACAATATCTCTATACCTGCATCGATCCTTTTCAGCGCATTGGCGATAGCGATGGCGGGAAAAATATGTCCGCCTGTTCCGCCTCCCGCGATAATGATTCGTTTACCCATGCGCACCTTTATTTTAACGGCCCGGCAGTTGCCTTACCCTCCAGTTGCTCTACATTCCTTGCCACACTTAATATGATACCGATTGCCAGGCAGGTGAAAATGAAACTTGTTCCGCCCATACTCACCAATGGTAATGTCACGCCTGTCACCGGAAATAAATTCACTGTTACCGCCATGTTCGCCACGGCCTGTATGGCCAGTGTAAAACTCAGTCCCAGCGCCAGGAATGCGCCGAATGCATAGGGACATCGTTTATAGATCCGTATACAACGGTACAGGAACACCAGGTAAATGAACATGATGAATGCGCCACCCACCAAGCCGTATTCCTCAATGATGATAGCGTAGATAAAGTCGTTATACGCCTGCGGCAGGTAATCCCTGGTGGGACTGTTTCCAGGCCCCAGCCCGAACATCCCGCCCTTGGCAATGGCGATCTTGGCCATATTCACCTGGTAGGCATCATTATCCGCATCATCCTTACTGCCATAGATAAAACTTTCCACCCTACCGATCCAGGTATCCACCCGACCTGTTAGCGTGGAAGATGAACGCTTGACCACTACGGCATCTTCGCTCTTTTCCTTTCCATGCCGCACCATAGCTACTGCGATGAGAAGTAAGAGGGGGACCAGTGCGATCGCGATCGTCATCAATATATGCCTGGTGCTTACCCTGCCGATAAAGAGCAGCATCAGGCAACTGGCCCCGAGCAGCAGCGCGGTTGAAAGGTTGGCAGGTGCGATCAGTGCACAGGTAACCGCTACCGGCAGGATCACCGGCACATATCCTTTCCTGAAATCCTTAATGACATCCTGCTTTTTACTCAGCAACCTCGCCAGGTACATGAAAAGGGCCAGTCGTGCCAGGTCGGAGGTCTGCATGGTCATATTGATCAGCGGCAAACGTATCCACCGGCTTCCCTCGTTCATGGTAACACCGAAGAACAGGGTGTATACCAGTAACGGGAGTGTGAGAAGATATACCCAGGTGGCCGCCTTGGAATAGAACGTATAATTCACCAGGTGGGCGAAATAGATCACCATGATGCCGACCAGGATAAAAGCGATCTGTTTGAAAAGATAGATCTCGGTATTGCCCCGGTAATTCTTATAGGCCAGTGACCCCGTAGCGCTGTACACGGCCAGCAATGAAACGAGAGCCAGCAGCACCACCAGCGCCCAGATCACTTTATCTCCTTTTGTTTTATTAAGGAGATGACTGGCATTGAAGGAATTCTTCCAATCATTGGCCCGTATGTCTTTTGATATCTCCATGTTATTCAGTCGGCAGTCTCCAGCCTACAGTCTACAGTCTACAGTCTACAGTCTTCAGTCTTCAGTCTTCAGTCTTCAGTCAGCAGTCCGCTTACCTGTTTAGCCGGATTGTTACGCTTTATATTTTATGACCCTTGTCAATTATTTGCACCTTCTGCAATTGCCCATTCACGACTCACAACTCCCTCACCGCTTTCTTGAACTGGTTCCCCCGGTCTTCATAGTTCCTGAACAGATCGAAACTGGCACAGGCCGGGCTGAGCAATACCACATCGCCTTTACCGGCGAAATGAAAAGCGGCCTGCACGGCTTCTTCCGCATTCACCGTGTTCACGATCGTGCTCACGATATTCCCAAATGCTTCGTGGATCTTGCCGTTATCTTTCCCGAGGCATATGATGGTCTTCACTTTATCCCTGACAAGTTCACTCAGCAAGGAATAATCATTTCCTTTATCGATACCACCAAGGATTAATACGGTTGGCCTGGTCATGCTTTCCAGGGCATACCAGGTCGAGTTCACATTGGTGGCCTTGCTGTCGTTGATGAATTCCACACCCCTTACGGTGGCCACATGTTCCATGCGGTGTTCCAGCGTCTGGAAATTCTGTACGGCATCCCGGATCTTTTCCTTGCGGATATCCAGTGTGGCCGCCGCCACGCAGGCTGCCATGGTGTTATAATAATTGTGCTTGCCTTTCAGGGCAAAATCATACACACTCATGGTGGTAAAGTCTTGTCCGGTCCGTACATACATGTCTCCGTCCTTTATAAAAGCTCCGTTGGGCAGGTCTCTTTTCATACTGATGGGCAGTTGGTTTGATTGAATATTGAATTGATTAATGTATTTCATAGTTACTTCATCATCGGCGCAGTAAATGAAAGTGTCACCGGGTTGCTGGTTCATGGTGATACGGAATTTGCTGCGTATATATTTCTCGAAATCGTAATCGTAACGGTCCAGGTGATCTTCCGTGATATTGGTCAGGATCGCTATATCCGGCCTGAATGTTTTGATATCATCCAACTGGAAACTGCTGACCTCCACCACGTATAAAGGTTTCGGGGCAACGGCCACCTGCCGGGCGAATGAATCACCGATATTGCCCACCAGGGCGCAATCCAGTCCGCCTGCTTTGCAGATGTGAAAGGTCAGCGCCGTGGTCGTGGTCTTTCCGTTACTGCCGGTGATAGCGATGATCTTACTTTCGCCCCTGAACCGGTAAGCCAGTTCCACCTCGCTGATGACACCGATCCCCTTTGCCCTTACCCATTGAACGATCTCCGTTTTTTCAGGGATACCCGGGCTTTTCATCACTTCATCCGCATCCAGGATCTTCGCTGCGGTATGCCGGTCCTCCTCGAA
>CAZEZE010000143.1:0-4196 GCA_964516445.1 uncultured Chitinophaga sp.
CAGATCAAACTTCAACGGCTCGGGTTTGCCTATTCCCTGGAATGGATTTTTACGGATGTCTTTCAACAACTCTTTGATCTTGGTAACAATCTCGCTGTCGGTTTCAATCCAGTACTCAAGATCTTCCCAGGCATTTTTTGTAAACTCAAAATTCATCGCTGCTTATTCCGGTAATTTGAACTTCTTCGTTTTCCCGCTTTTAAACTGACCAATCGACTCCTGAAGCCTTTGCCTGTTTGCTCCAGTAGAAAGTAAATGACCTGTTTCGGTCAGTGAATTGTATTCTTTCAATGACATAATGACCACCGCTTCATCTTCGGTTGTCCGGGAAACAATGATGACATCAAGGGAATTGCTTACATCATCCAGGTACTTTTTAATATTGGCCCTTAATTGGGAAACGGAAACGGCTTGCATAATTATTATATTTGTACTCATAAATGTACGTATATATGTACTAATTAATGTCAAGAATTTTGCAAATTCCTAACCAAGTGTTTCTATTCAGTTTCAGGAACTTGTCCTGCTGTAATTTTCCAAATGTGTATATCGGCGACTCTTAGCCAAGATCCAGATCGTCTAGCGGACTCATGATCTGCATCAGATCGCGGTTGCTGGTATGCAGGTAACGAAGGGTTGTCCTGATATCATTATGTCCCATTAGTTTCATGATCATCGTAACATCGGTTCCTTTATCCAGTAAATGGGTGGCAAAACTATGGCGGAGCGCATGTATACTGCCGGGTTTCAGCACACCTGCTTTTTTCTTCGCGGCCGCCAATACCAGTTGCAGGCTCCTGGTACTGTATGGCTCGTTTTTATTCTGGCCCTGGAAAAGATAACCATCCTTCGATGGTTTCGCGGTTTTCCAATACTCCCGGAGCATCACCAGCAACACCGGACTGAGCGCCACCATCCTGTCTTTCTTGCCCTTGGCCTGCCGGATTAAAATACACATCCTGCTGCTGTCTATATCACTTGTTCGGATGCTCACTACTTCACTCACCCGCAACCCAGAGGCATAAGCCAGCATCAGCATCGCTTTGTGTTTGATATTGCCCGCCGCTTTGATGATGGAGGCTATTTCATCCTGGTTGAAAAACCGGGGTAACTGCAGTTGTTTTTTCGGCCTGGGTATCTCCCAAAAGAATTTCTCCCTGCCTAATACCTGTTCGTAATAGAATTTCATCGCGTTGATCCGGCTGTGAAGCGTGTTTTCTGTTAAGTGCAATTTTTCAAAACAATAGACCAGGTAGCGTCGCAAATGTTCGGGCTTCAGTTCATCCGCCGGTATTTTTCCGATCGTTTGCAAAAGCTGGCTCATCTCGTTCAGGTAAGTCCTGAGCGTGGAGGGGCTATACGCTTTTAACTGAAGCCGCTCTTTCATCAATGGCAACACATGTGCATTCACTTCGTGAATACGGCGTCCTTTAAAAGAAGGAGTTAGCTGAACAGCTTTCCCGGCAGGGTTGGCAGACGGGGGTGATGGAACAGCAGGATTGGTCAATGCCAGGGAAACGGTGCCCCCTTTATTATTCTTCTTATCCGCCAGGTATTGATGAAGCGCGGAATTGTCAAGGGTAGCCAGTCCCTCCAGGGCAAAGAAAACCTTGTTGTAATTTTTCCTGCTCAGCGGTACATACCAGCATTTATGTGTTTTACTGAATTTTACAAGCCCCGTCTTTTGAAGGGCCGCCTGTATTTTGAAATTGAGCTCAAAATAGATCCCGATACATTCCCTGCCTTTGTGCTGAAGGGGTTTCAATTCCACGGTTTTCATCTTCACAATCTCATGGAATGAATGTCGGGCATTCTTCCCCGCTATTCAAAGTGAAAACAACACATAAACTGTTTTTTTCACCGTGTGATTCCCAGCAACCGTTCCTTCACCCCGCCACACCACTCATCTTTTAATATACTCAGCACAATGCTGTCCCTCCTCGATCCGTCCACCGTTGGCATATGACTGCGCAGGATGCCTTCTTCCACACAACCAATAGCTTTCATGGCCTCTATGGAACGGGTATTGCCCGCATGCGCACGGAATTCCAGCCGCTCCAGCCCCCAGGTTTCAAAAACATAGGTTAGTAAAAGCAGTTTGCAGTGCCGGTTCAGCCCCGTCCGCTGAAAATCCTTTCCATACCAGGTATAGCCGAGTTGCGTACTGCCGTATTCGGGTTGTATATCATAGAACCGGGTGCTGCCGGCATAACGGTTGGCCCGTTTGTCGAACACGATAAAAACATATTCCCTTTTCTCTTCCGTATTATTAACGGCCGCATTGATATATTTCCGGAGATTTTCCTCCCCCGCGGCGGTGATCAACCCGTATTTCCAGATGTCAGGCTCTTTGAGGGAAAAGGGGAGGAGATGCGGATAATCATCTTCGCGGATGGCACGAAGCAATACCCGTTCGTTTTCGAGTACCGGCTGTTGATGATAGATATCGGTTGGCATGTAGCTGAAAGTTGTTGAATAGTAGTTGAAAATAGTTGAAGATGGTTGAAAATTGTTGAATGTTGTTGAAAATGGTTGCATAGATGTCGACTCCACTTTAAACAACTTTCAACAACTGTTTAACAACTGTTCAACACCTATTCAACCATCATTCAACTTCTCCAAAGGCTTATTGAATAACGAATGTACCGTAACTTAAACTCTTACCGGCGGTACTACTGATCTGGTACAGGTAAATGCCGGCCGGCGTATAGAGGTCCGTTTCAGTAGTTGTGGCTGTTAGGGGAATTTTTTTTACCAATTGCCCCGCCGCATTATAGATGGATAATTCCGGCTTGTATCTGAACAGCACCGTGTTATCCAATTTCAGGAATAATTTTCCAGTTGTAGGATTGGGGAAAATCCTGACCGCATTTTGATAATTGATATCACCGGTACCCACCGCCAGTTGCACCGTAAATGTTTTCGTGCAGGTAATATTATTAAAACGGCCTTCGAAAGTATAGGTGCCGGGAGCTACCGGAAGGGTCCTGCTGAATCCAAGGGTACTGGTGTTACGGTTGGAAGCGCTGGTGAAATTCCAGGAGTCAAAAGTGGAATTGTCCGGGTTGAGGATCCTGAAATTCCAGGTATCACCGGTAAGCACATGTTTGCTGGCCGCATGAAAAATGGCCTGCGCCCCGGGCATTGAGACAAAGTTGTTCACTTCATAGGTAGTGTCGGTGGTATTGGGACAGGAAGCAAAATAGGGCCAGTAACTGTGTACGGATAGCTTCATAATTTCAGGTTCCGTATAGGGTTTTTGAGAAGCCCACCAGGAGGCCCCGATACCGGTATTGCAGGCACCATAGGAAGGATCAAGATAATTATTGAAGTTTCCATCGCTCCTGATCTCAAAATGCAGGTGCGCCCCGTTCGATACGCCCGAACTGCCGATGGTGGCCAGCAATTCACCGACCGCTACAGACTGACCCACTGTTTTGGTGGTCAGCGATCCTCGTTTAAGGTGGGCATACAGGGCGGTGGATCCATCCGCATGCTGTATATGAAGATAATTAAGGGGCTCGGTTCCGGTGGGATTGCACACCCGGTCAAAATTACCATCCGCTTTTGCAATGATGGTTCCCGCCGCGGCGGCGATCACTTCTGTATAATTCCGGTCCATCTTATCCCAGATAAAGGGCCAGGCCACAATATCATTACCGCGATGCCCGTCATAGGTACGGGTACCGCAGTTCCAGTCCCTGACCTGACCGCCTGCTGCATTCAGGTCAACAAATGCGGAAACAAAATAATAACCGCAGTCCTGCTGCCCGGCCGCCGGCCGTAAGGGCCATTGAAGGGATGTAGCCATTTCCCTGCCGGCCGCTGCATCCAGTCCCAGCCTTTCCCGGTTCTTCATTGATTCCTCTTCGATCCTTGCATATTCTTCATGGGTGATACAGGGATGCAGTGCGTCATTACCGCGAAGGGGTTGGTTCCATTCTATTCGATGTTTTTCCGTGTAGGGAGATTGCCCGGCCGCGTACAGGGTGACCAGTGTGAAAAAAAGGAAGCAAAAATTAAATGGTCGGTTCATAGGAAAGACATTGGTGGCGGTTTGCCCGGCACTAACGCTGTTTAAAAGTATAAAAACAAAACCTGGATTGCAAGCGTGTTTGAACGGCCTGGGAACGGTAGTGTGAATAGCAGATTATCAGCTTCTTGGAAATGGTTGAATGTGGTTGAAGATGGTTGAA
>CAZEZE010000143.1:4296-6959 GCA_964516445.1 uncultured Chitinophaga sp.
TGGTTGAAAATGGTTGAATGTAGTTGAAGATGGTTAAGACGGTTGAAGAATTAAAAAATTGGATTGTCATTTAACGTTAAACAACATTCAACAACCATTCAACAACTTTCAACCTCACTACATGATACTGCTTCGGATGATATCCGCGCCCAACTTATTCAACCTGCCGTCAATATCCTGGTAGCCGCGATCAATTTGTTCAATATTCTGGATGATACTTTTTCCTTCCGCGCTTAACGCCGCGATCAGCAAGGCCACACCCGCGCGGATATCGGGACTGCTCATCACAATGCCGCGCAGGGCCTGCTCCCTTTCCAGGCCGATCACCACCGCGCGGTGCGGATCGCATAAAACTATGCGGGCGCCCATATCGATCAGCTTGTCCACAAAGAACAAACGGCTCTCAAACATTTTCTGGTGAATAAGCACCGAACCCTTTGCCTGTATAGCCGTGACAAGAACAATACTTAAAAGATCGGGCGTAAAACCCGGCCAGGGATGATCGTAGATGGTCATCACCGAACCGTCTAAAAAAGTTTGTATCTCATAACTTTCCTGCGCGGGGATATGAATATCATCCCCGGTAAAATTCATTTGTATGCCCAGTTGCCGGAATTTGTCCGGAATGATACCAAGATGATCAATACCGGCGCCTTTGATGGTGATATCGCTTTGCGTCATCGCGGCCAGCCCGATAAAGGAACCGACTTCGATCATATCGGGCAGCATGCGGTGAGTGGTTCCGCCAAGTTCATCCACTCCCTCAATTTTTAGCAGGTTACTGCTGATACCGCTGATCTTCGCACCCATGCTGTTGAGCATCCGGCATAGCTGCTGTATATAGGGTTCGCAGGCGGCGTTATAAATGGTGGTGGTTCCTTTTGCCATCACGGCGGCCATAATGATATTGGCAGTACCGGTCACCGAAGGTTCATCCAATAATAAATGGGCACCTTTTAATCCCGGTGCGCTGAGGTGAAAGAAACCATCCTCTTCATGATAGTCAAAGGAAGCGCCGAGTTTTTCAAAACCGGTGATATGGGTATCCAGTCTTCTTCTTCCGATCTTATCGCCGCCCGGTTTGGGGATGAATGCTTTTTTAAATCTCCCGAGCAGGGGGCCGGCCAGCATCACCGATCCCCGCAGCTTCCCGCTTTTTTTCCGGTACGCCTCGCTGTGCAGGTAATCGATATTCACATCATCCGCCGTAAAATGGCAGGTATCACGGCTGATCCTTTTCACTTTCACGTTCATCTCCCCCAGCAACTCGATCAGCAGGTTCACATCGATGATATCGGGAATATTTTGAATGGTGACTTTCTCACGCGTTAGCAATACGGCGCTGATCACCTGCAGGGCCTCGTTCTTTGCCCCCTGGGGAATTATTTCGCCGCTGAGTTTTTTTCCGCCTCGTACTTCGAATGAATACATTGTTTACCCCCATCCCCCAGCCTTCGCGCGCATTGGCGGACAAGCCTAAAGGGGAGATTTGCAGCAATTCGCAATGGAAAATGCTGGTTTGAGAATCAAAGATTAAAAATAAAATGGTAATTGCTGAAACGAATCATCAATTAGAATAAACCTCTGCATATAAGAAATTAGTATAAAATGCAGGAAAATGAGTGACTAAGTTCCCCTTTAGGGGACAGGGGTTTTTAATACCTCTTCTTCTTGAAACCACCGCCCCCGCCACCACGATTATCCCTCCGGTCATTCCGGCCACCACCGCCGCCACCGCTACGGGGCTGAAACTTTCCGCCGCCGCGTTTGCCATAGCCACCGCCGCCGCGGTTCTCTCTTCCTTCCACCTGCGGACGGAATGCTTTTACAAATGGTGTATTGGTGAACGTTAGCTGTCCGTCGGTGATACCGGTGAGCTCGCTCTGGATAGCGTCGTCATGTACGAGTTCTTTATGCCAGTTATTATAGGCCAGCTTCATATAATAGGCGATGGCATTGGCAAAACCCAGGCGTTTGTCGGGGTTCTCTTCCTTTAGCGCCTTATCAATGATCACTTCCAGGTTCTTGCCCAGGTGCGAGAATTTGGGATATCGCTTGGGATAGGGAAGCGGGTGTGGTTTGGCCTTCAGTGTTTCCCTTGTGGGGATCGGGTAAGGTGATTTCACATCCAGGTTGAAATCGGCGATCAGGAACAAATGATCCCATAATTTATGCCTGAAATCCTCCACATTCTTCAGGTGGGGGTTCAGAAATCCCATCAACTCTATCACTGCCTGTGCATTGCGCTGGCGGCGTTCGGGCTCCTCGATCGTTAATATATGCTCCACCATTTTCTGCACATGACGACCGTATTCACGCATGGTCAGGTGGTTCCTCGTGGTGTTATATTCCATGTTTTCTACATCCATAAGTACAAATGTATTGAAAGAAGTCGGAAGCGTGAAACGTGAATCGTGAGTCGTGAATCGTGAGTAGGACCCTGAACTGATAGGGGTTCGTAGCCGCAATCTAGCTGCCCGACTGCATGACTAAATCCGGGTTGTTGTGATCAAAAGGAAAATACAGTGGTTTAGTGAACTAAAGCCCCCTTGAGGGGGTTTGGGGGTTGAACTAAAATCCCCCCTTCAGGGGGTTTGGGGGTAAAAGAAAGGGGCCCCGAACCTGGGCCCCTTTTACAAGCCACCATCCTCTTCCACCTAAGA
>CAZEZE010000144.1:0-6823 GCA_964516445.1 uncultured Chitinophaga sp.
TTTCTCCATCTCATATGAAAAGAGGTTTTCCTAAGTTACAGGAAAACCTCTTAACGGCAAAAAAGGGGGGTACGGATCAAAGCCCCGCTCCATGCGGGACGGAAAAAATCTTAATGGCGAACGAATTTATCGGTCCACAGGTTGGTATTATCACTGAATTGTATCAGGTACATGCCACCACTGAATCCGGATGCTGAAATACTGTTCATACCGGCGGTCAGCTGGCCCCTGCCTGTCACTTTGCCATTCAGGTCGAAAATGGAATAATTATAATTACCCGGGCTGGTTACGGTAATGGTACCGTTGACCAGGTTACTCAGCAGTTTGGGTCTTGTATCGTTTGCTGTATTACGCAGGGTGACGATATTGGAATAATAGGTATGAGCATTATCAAAGGTCACTTTCAACCGGTATTGAACAGCATTGCTGAAGTTGGGTGTATACAGGTAATTCCGGTCGCCTGTGGCAGGTTGCGACAGGGTGCTGAAATTCCTTCCGTTGGTAGAAAATTCCAGGACCTGCTCCACTACCTGCTCGTCAGCGTCAATGACCCAGTTCAGTTTGTGACGGTCATTAATTAATGATCCCTGGAGTTCCAGTTTCCGCAAAGGCAGTGTGCCCGTCAGAATGTTTCCCTGCAGCGAGAAAGAGCCAAGGCTGGCATAGTTAGGAGCATAAATATTACCCCTGCCTTCCACACGCAGGTAATAGGTTCCGCTGTTCAAAGTGGTGTCGATGACCGAACTCAGCAAGGTACCGGGATTAAATACATTCAGCATGGTTTGGGAACTGTTGAAAAGAGTCACCTGCAGATCAAGGTCAGATCCTTCGTTACCGGTACCCACATTGTAGGGGATGGCGTTGAGCACAAACCGGTTATTAGCCGGCATGGTGAATCGGAACATATCCTGGTCTGTATTCTGTGTGATCACGCCATCTACGGTAAACTGGTTATTGGAAAAAGTGGCATTGGTGGCCTGGTTAAAAGCGCTTTGGTGATCATCGGTACGGTACGAAAAACCGTTACTGGTGGTCATCACCGTTAAGTCACTTTGGATATTGTTGCAACCATAAGGGTTCGGGCCATTGTTCCACAAAGTGAAATTCTTATAATAACCCACCCCCATGATCGGGGCCCACCCGATTTCACCAGTTCCTGTTCCATAATGGTAATCGGAGATCTTCACGCAATTCGCGTCGTAATGTGCCTGGTGATAGAGCCCGAAGGTATGCCCCGCTTCATGCGCGGCGGCTTCAGAAATGAATTTTACATTATAGCCAAGCTGGCCGGAGAAGACAAAGCAGGGGGTATCATCACCCCAGGTAAAGGAGCTGATGAACGCCACACCACCGGCAGCACCGTACCATTCCCAGCTTGTGGTGAGAATCACCCGCATCCGCCTGTCGATCGGGGCAGCCAGGTATTTGGTAGAATCGGTGGTCACGTTGATGTTAAAGGGACGGTAGTCTTCGGACACCCGGTTAAAGATGGAGGTGATCTTGGTATTATCAAGACCCGAAGGAGCGCAAACGATCGGTCCTGCATAGTTCCAGGAAGTATTGGTGACGGTGTGTCCGTCGAAGTCGAGGAACAATACCGCTGTAGCGGAAGGGTAGCTGCTCATTACCGGCACTTGCGCATTGGTCTTCAGGGCACCCGCAAAGAGCAGGGCCATAAGGACGGATTTATACAAGTTTTTCATACAAGGAGGATTTTTTGTTTTTCAATAGGTACAATCGGACACGGATGTAAAAACGGGACAGTTATAAAATTTCGGATGAGAAAATTTTATTCATTGACCAGGTCATAAAAATTTCTTTTAACAAATACATAGCGGCCATCGCGCTGCTGCAGTTCATAGAGGTCACCATGCTTAAGGCTGATGATCCGGCCGCGGTATACCACGGAGCCGTCGGACTGGGTGACCTTCGAAAGGGTGAGGTTCGCACCATTGTAATTGGTGGAACGGACCACTACGGTCTGCAGGCTGTTGCCGTATTTGCTGCCGGATGACACCACTTCCCCTTCAAACCGGAGCTGGGTATCGTCGGCGAATCGCAGGCTGGCGCCCCTTCCAAGGGGTGTGTTGAACAAGTTGCCCAGGTCATCAGTATTGAGTTGTACCTGGTCGGGAAGCCCGGCGAATAATTTGGGTTTGTTGTAATCGGGTTCGTTTACCGGCACAGACTTTTCCTGTGCGAAGGAACCCAAACTGCAAAGCGCAAAGCATGCGCATAGTACGGACGTACGGAGGCTTTTCATTGTTGAACTTTTTTAAGTCAAAAGGATATTGTTCAGCAGTCAAACAACTCAACTGCAGTTTTCAGGGGGGACGGTGATACAAGATTTGTGAAAGTTTTATACACATCCAAGCGCAGGTATATTGATTCCATGGAGATTGAGTGCTAGTACCCGGGGGGAATCGTAAAACTTCGAGCAGGCGGGCTGGGTATCTACTATCAGTATTGGTTTGTACTTAGCAACACCAGTGTACAGGCTTCCATTGTTTGTATGCCTTTTTCGCCTGCGAGTTTTGCCAGTTCATCATTTTCCGCGCCGGGATTGAAGATGATCCTGCGCGGATGCAGGGAGAGTATATAATTATAGTATTCCTGCTGGTGGAGCGGGTTCAGGTAGAGGGTAATGGTATCTATATTATCAAATGGTTCTTTAGCCGTACCGATGAGCACATCCTCCACTTTGGTATTCCTTCTGCCAACTGCAACCACCGGGTGGCCATGACTCCTCAATCGCCGGATGGCAAGATAGCTGTAGCGGGAAGGGTTGTCGGAAGCGCCGAGTACCAGGGTTTTCTTTGGAACCATGCTGTAAAGCTACGCGCTGTTACCGTTTCAAAACAAATGATATTGCCTTCGGGGCACCCGGCTGATAATGTCGGTTAGCGCTTCTTTTAAATGCGGGTGATTGAATTGAAAACCGGTTTCCAGGATCCTGGTCGGTAAAACCCATCGGCTTTTAAGCACCAGTTCCGTTTCTGTACCAATCAGTGCGGCCCCTACCCGGAGCATCCATTTAAATGCAGGTAAACCGAATTTTCTGCCGGTGACCTCTCTCAGTGTTGTCATCAGTTCCCTGTTGCTAACCGGGTTTGGCGAACAACAGTTAAATATACCTTCTAATTTATCATGTTCTTCTATCCATTCAATCATCCTGCAACTGTCTTCAGCATGCACCCAGCTGAACATCTGGTGGCCATCTCCCTGTCTCCCGCCCAGGCCAAATTTCAGGAGGTTAAAATAAGGGATCAGTACACCTCCGGGTCCCAGGGTTATGGCCATACGCAGGGCCACTTTCCGGGTTGCCGGTACGGCCTGATCAAAAAATTTTTTTTCCCATGCCCTGCAAACATCTACCGAAAAGCCATCGTGAAATTCACCGGTATATTCATCCTGGGGCCTGTCGTTGGCATCTCGGTAAATGGTCGCCGAGGAAGCATTGATCCAGGCTGGAGGAGGTTGCTGGCATTGCCGGATGGCTTCGCCAAAGACATTGACCGCATTGAGACGGCTGAACAAAATCTCCGTTTTGTTTTTTTTAGTATACCTGCAGTTCACGGATCTTCCGGTCAGGTTTATTATCAAATCGGCACCATTCAGATGGTGAGACCAATCACCCAGGGATTTGCCATCCCATTGGATGAAGCACACCGAATTAAGTTCCTCATGGCCAATCGAAGTATACTGGTTCCGGTTGTTACGGGCATTAGCCTGGTTCCTGGTGAGGATGACCAGGTCATTACTTTTACACCAATACCTGATCATTTCCTGTCCGATAAATCCGGTTCCGCCAGCGATTACTATTTTTTTGTTTTTCATCGATCGTATTTAAAAGATATCAGAAGGTCGTTGTTGTAAGGATTTCAGCTCATTGTAACAGATCACAGAGTAAGTGATGGCCATTACCGGAGCAGCGAACAACATGATAAAGTAAATAAAATAGAAGATGCTGACAACCGGTCCAAGAAGCCCCATTGCTATAATGATAAAACTAACCCAGGTGTAGCTTAACCGGGGAGTGCCCTTGCCGGTGAACCAGCCGGCAAATACATGCACCAACATACTGATCACCTGCCAGCCGCCGGTAATAAAGTAAGCTTTAAAAAGGCTCTCTGAATTATAAAAGGTCAGTAACGAGAAGCCGGTTATAAGAACAATACTGATGATGAGGTCGATTTGCTTGAAGCGTTTCATATTAAATATATTGATGTTTCAGAAAAAAATGAAAATATAGAACCAAATAAAAGCCGGTCTCCCGGCATTTGCTTATTAACCTCTTTTCCTATTTAAAGAACTTCAGCAGGTTGCCCACGAACCAGCTTTCCTCAGCGCGGATCATCATATCGAGGGTCTTGTCGGCCTGGTACCCCAGTTTTTTAATGCTCCCGACGGTTTCCACGAAGGTCCTGACTCCCTTATCCCTTTTATCACCTTCCACCGCTTCCAGTTTGTTGAGTAATTGCAGCATCGGCTCGAGTTCCCTTTTCTTCCTTTCTTTCACGATTACTTTCACCACTTTCCAGATATCCTTTTCCGCGGAGAAAAATTCCTTTCTTTCACCGGGAAGCAGCACCCGCTCCACCAATCCCCAGTTCACCAGTTCCCGTATATTCATATTGGTATTCCCCCGGCTGATGTTCAGCTCTTCCATGATATCGTCCTGGGTCATGGGGTCGGGGCTGATCAGTAAAAGGGCATGGATCTGGGCCATCGTTCGGTTAATACCCCAATTGGTGCCAAAGGCACCCCAGCTGCTGATGAATTGCTGCCTGGCTTCGGTGAGTTTCATACCACAAAATTACTATTGTGGTATTGAATTTTCAAAATTTATTGAAAATATGTTTCTTCGTCCCGGATCGTACCGGTAAAGTAGCCCGGTTGTTTCCGGGCACGTGGACGGCCGGGCCGGTGCAGGAGCCAGAGGAAAAGACTGATCAAAAGGGATACGATTCCCGTTTTCAGAAAAAAAATGGAGTAAGAGCCTTCCAGGAATTTCAGTACCCCGGAGAAAAGAAAGGAGGAAAAGGAAGTAACGGCAAACAGTGCGTACCAGGTGTATTTCTTCAGCGCTTTTTCTTCCTGATGTTCATCCATGATCTTGCCATTGAATAAAAGGTCAAAAATGGGATTCAGCCGTTACCCGGAAACAGACCCGCTTTTGATCTCTTTTCGGCAACGTATCGCAATAAAATAATATCAAAAAATTGGCCGGGGGAAGGATCTGGGCAAAAAAAAACCGCCGGTAAGCAGTTTATTTAAAAAGATACCTGGTAAAAATACTTAAAAAAACATGGTGATGGGGTTCTCCAGGAATTTTTTTACGGTTTGCAGGAAGGCCGCACCCGTGGCGCCGTCAACAGAACGGTGATCACAACTCAGCGTTACTTTCATCACGTTGGTCGCGGCAAAACCTTCTCCTTTCCGTATCACCGTTTCCCTGATCCTGCCCACGGCCAGTATACAACTGTCGGGCGGGTTGATGATCGCAGTGAACTCATCAATGTCCATCATTCCCAGGTTGGAGATGGTGAACGTGTTCCCTGTAAATTCATTAGGCTGCAGTTTCTTGTTCCGGGCCCTGCCCGAGAGTTCCTTGCTTTCAGCGGCAATCTGCGGAAGACCTTTCTGATCGGCAAAACGTATCACCGGAACGATCAGACCGTCCTCGATGGCCACCGCGATACCGATATGTATATGATGGTGCCGGCGGATCCTGTCAACCATCCAGGATGCATTGACCGCGGGATGCTGTCGTAATGCCAGCGCAACGGCCTTTACTACCAGGTCGTTGAAACTTATTTTCACCGGACTGACCTCGTTCATTTGCGTACGGGCCGCCATGCAATTGTCCATATTGACCTCCATCGTGAGATAGAAATGCGGCGCGGAGAATTTGCTTTCCGCCAATCTCTTTGCGATCACATTCCTTACCTGGGAATTGGGAATATCGGTATAACCCTCTTCTCCGCTTACCGGCGAGAATACCACAGCCGGTTGTGTAACCGGAACTTTTACGGGGGCTGCCGTTGCGGGGACAAAACTATCGATATCCGCTTTGATGATCCTTCCTCCGTCACCGCTTCCATGAACCGTCTTCAGGTCGATCCCTTTTTCCTTCGCCAGTTTCTTTGCCAGGGGCGACGCTTTCATTCTCCCGTTCTCTGATGCCGGGGAAGGGGCTGACGAAACCGCAACCTGCGGAGACTCTTGCGCCTTTTCTTCTTGTGCCTTGTTCCTTATACCTTGTACCTTTTCCTCTTGTGCCTTTTCCCCTGTACCTTGTGCCTTGATAATTGTACCCTGATCTTTTGCCGCCGCTACGATCGCTTCCACATCCACTTTTCCTTTTTCACCGATGATACAAAGCAACGCATTGACCGGGATCTTCTCGCCTTTTTGCGCACCGGTATATAATAAGGTACCGTTCTTGTAACTCTCCAGTTCCATCGTAGCCTTATCAGTTTCTATCTCTGCCAGCACTTCGCCCTTTTTCACCGGGTCGCCCACATTCTTCAGCCAGGCGGCTATCACACCTTCCTCCATCGTATCGCTCAGGCGGGGCATAAGCACCACTTCCTCCATTTTGGAAAGGTCCATGGCGGCTTGCGGCTTGTTGGCTGCCTGGGCCACCGCTTCCTTTACCGGCTCTTTTGCTGGTTGTTCTTTTGTTGGGGCAGGGGTAGTATTTATTGAAAGCAAGGAAGAGATATCTTCCCCTGGCGCGCCGATGATGGCAAGCAGGTCATTCACCTGCAGCTTGCCGCCTTTTTCACTCCCGATATGCAAAAGGGTACCATCTTTATAG
>CAZEZE010000145.1:0-6818 GCA_964516445.1 uncultured Chitinophaga sp.
CCATCATAAGGATGTTACCGGAAAAGAAATGGAACGTGCCCTGCTGGACGCCGCGATGCGCCAGAATAATATAGAATTCATCAAGCATTGTTTCGTGGTGGATATCATCACGCAGCACCACCTGGGATTCCTGGTTACCAAAGCCACTCCCGACGTGGAATGTTACGGAGTGTATGTGCTGAACCAGGAAAAAAACCGGATCGAAAAGATCTTATCCCGGATCACCATACTGGCAACAGGCGGTAACGGGCAGGTTTACCGCACTACTACGAATCCTTCTATCGCAACAGGTGATGGGGTGGCCATGGTTTACCGTGCGAAAGGCAGGATCGAAAATATGGAGTTCATCCAGTTTCATCCCACGGCATTGTATGAACCGGGAGTAAGGGGCCAGGCCTTCCTGATAACAGAAGCAGTGCGTGGCGACGGTGGCATTTTGCGGAACAAGGATGGCGAAGCTTTTATGGAGCGGTATGATGAACGAAAGGACCTGGCCCCCCGGGATATTGTGGCAAGGGCTATCGACAGCGAGATGAAGAAAACCGGTACCGAACATGTATGGCTGGACTGCCGTCATTTCAGCGTGGAGAAATTCACAGAGCACTTTCCCAATATTTACGAAAAATGTCTTTCTATCGGGATTGATATTTCGAAAAACATGATTCCCGTATCCCCCGCGGCGCATTACAGTTGCGGCGGGATCAAGACGGATGAATGGGGTAGAAGTTCGGTCCGTCATCTGTATGCCTGCGGGGAATGCGCTTCCACCGGCTTACACGGGGCCAACCGGCTGGCGAGTAATTCGCTGCTGGAAGCCATGGTATTTGCGCACCGTTGTTACCTCGACAGTGCGGAAAAACTGGAAACCACTTCGTTCAGGAAGGATATACCCGACTGGAATGCTGAAGGGACCACCGAACCGAAGGAAATGATCCTGATCACGCAAAGCCTGAAAGAATTGCAGCAGGTGATGAGTGATTATGTGGGGATCGTGCGTAACAATGTCCGTTTGCAGCGGGCCATGCGCCGGCTGGATCTTTTGTGGGAAGAGACTGAACAACTGTATGAAAGCAGTTTTCTCTCCCCCCAGTTGCTGGAACTGAGGAATATGATCACCGTCGGTTACCTGATCGTTAAGGCTGCCGGTTTCCGGAAAGAAAGCCGGGGCCTGCATTACAATACGGACTACCCGCAGAAAAGTCATTTGGTGCAGAACATCGTGCTCTGAGTTTTGAAGTGTCACTTTTTGAAACTCACGCAGAGAGCGCAAAGTACGCAGAGGTTATTGCTCAATCACATACTCTGCGTGGAATAATTTCAAGCCGGACACTGCTCTAAGTTTTTATCTTTGCCGGTTATGTATTATGTTGTATTCGGACTTCTGTGGGTCTTCTCATTGCTGCCGCTGCGCGTACTTTATATTTTTTCAGAGGGTCTGTACGGACTGGCGTTCTATATTTTCCGGTACCGGAAGAAAGTGGTACTGGATAACCTGCTGCATGCATTCCCTGAAAAGTCCCAGGAGGAAAGACTGCGGATCGCCAGGCAGTTCTACCGGAATTTTATCGATTCTTTCATTGAAGCCGTGAAACTGATCACCATGAGTGAAAGGCAGATCCGGAAAAGAAGCACCTGTGAAGTGGAGCGGATCAACGAACTGATCGCAAAAGGTAAGAATATCCATTTAATGGCCGGTCACCAGTTCAACTGGGAGTTCGGCAACCTGATCTACGCCCTGAACCTCGCAATTCCTTTTGTAGGTATCTACATGCCTGTCAGTAATAAATCGCTGGACAGGATCTTTATTGGCCTGAGGAAGCGGTATGGTACCATATTGATATCCGCTCCCGATTTTAAGAACAAGATGCACAGAGTTTTTTCCGGACAGTACCTGCTCGGACTTGCCGCCGACCAGAATCCAGGCCATCCTGCCAATGCTTACTGGATGAATTTCTTTGGGAGACCAGCCCCCTTTGTAACGGGCCCGGCAAAAGGAGCCGTGAAATACAATACGGCCGTATTTATGGTGGCTTTTGAGAAAGTAAAAAGAGGCTATTATCATTTTTCGGTGCAGGAGATCGCGGAGGAAGGATCGCAGCACAGCCCTGAAGAGCTCACCCTGCTGTATAAGAATGCGCTGGAAAAAGTAATCCGGAAGGATCCCGCGAATTATCTATGGAGCCATCGCAGGTGGAAGCATGAATGGAAACCTGAGTATGGGAAGATCATCGAATAAAAGGGGCCGCCGAAATTAGGTTTGCCACAGATTAACACAGATTATTTTTACGAGTTACAGTACTTAAAGCGGCCAATCTTGCTTTATTGGGTTAATCTGTGAAAATCTGTGTAATCTGTGGCCAAAAAAAATAGATGCGTCAGCATCTATTCTTAGTTAAATAATTGTTTGGCTTTCTTTATCCATGCAGGCTCAGGATTTTTTATCCCTCTTCTTCCATTTTTTTATCTGCAGGTAATCCAGGAAATAGATCACTTTCAGTGACAGGTTATTATTGTCATCCGCTTCCATGGTCCTGTTGAAATTCTTTAAGTAACCATGATCCACGATCCGGTTAAAATCATAGGCCGCGTTCTTCCATACCAGGTTGATGAAACTTCCGGGTGCATACTGCCAGGTGAATACCGCGTCCACGTTGAACGCGTTGTAATTCTGGTTCACATTATCATTAAAGATGTTGTTTTTCTGTAAACCGCCGTCCTGCTGCAGCGTAAAGAACTCTTTATAATGCACCTTGCTCCAATAGTGACGGACACGGGTATTGATGTTCATTTTATCATTGAAACTATACTTGAGGTTCAGGATATTTTCAACACTCTTTATATCCCGGCGGCCGAATATCACATCATTACCGCTGATAGCAGCAAAGCCGACATTATCACTCTGGGGTCCCAGGTTTACGCGGTGGCTGACTGTAATATTGTTGCTGAAGCGATACCGGTTGCTCATATTGATACTGTACCGGGTACTGCCGAAAAGGCTGCGCTTAACATACATGACCTCGCCATACAGTCCGTATTTTTTGGCGCCGTTCGTTTCAAACCATGCATCCACGAAATAGTTCGACCAGCCCCTGAATACACGACCCGGCATACGCGGTTCATAGAAGTTGTTGTTCTTTGGTTCATAACCAGCCATGGCACCCACAAACCAGAGGTTCTTCATCTGGCCGTTGATATTGGCATTGAAATTGGCGCTTTGATAAGTGCCGGGATCAAGCCGCCTTGAATAATAGGCATTGAAATTCAGGTAAAGATTATTGTAAAAACTCCTGGGTTTGATCCAGCGGTAACCCACCCAGGCATAATGATCCAGGAAATTGGTCATGGTGAAATAGCCCAGGTCGTTGCTGTTGAATTTTTTGTTGGTCAGTTCCTGGCCCACGTTGAAATTGAAACGTCCGCTTGTCTTGGCTACGGAAAAATTATGACTATATCCGCTTTGGGTCTTGCCCTCCGGCAAGTAGCCGATCAGCCGGCTGTTGGCCACCTTGCCGCTTACATTCCACATATTTTTCTTGTCGCTCAGGCTGAACAATGCAGCTGTCACATTCGCATCGTAATCCCGGCCACTGCGCCATACGTTGGTATTGATAAGGGAAACGCTTGAATTGTTTTTCAGGGTCTGGTCCAGCACGATCACGCTGTAATTGGTCAGGGGGTCAATGAGCACATTACGCTGGCCTTTTGTGGTGGAGTCTTCGAGTATGGCATAGCGGTTATTGGTGATAGCGTTCAATACTCCGATCCCGAGTCCCTTTTGTGTTCTGCCGGAAATCTTTGTGGCATTGATCAGTTTTGATTCGGAAGGAGTTTTCACTGAGATCTCATTGGAACCCGCGTATTCACCGGTGGAATGGAGTAAAACAGGGTCGATCCCGATCCTTCTCGCGTAAAAAAGATTACCCTTGCTGAACAGTTCGGTTCCTTCAGTAAAGAAAGGCCTGTTCTCGGTGTATTTTACTTCGAAGGGAGTGAGGTTCAGTACCCGGTTATCACTGGGCACCTGGCCAAAATCCGGGATCAGGGTCGCATCCAGCGTAAAGGCCTGGTTGATGCCGTATTTTACATCCATGCCGCCATTGACAGAGGAGGTCCAGTTCTTTTCGCCGGGTTTATTGGTTGGAAAATGATTGATATATGTGGAGAAATAGGGAGAGAACTGAAGACGAAGCGGGGGTTTTATATTGGAAACCCCTGCCCAGATACCTTCCTGCGTGAGGAACCCGTTTACATTCGGATCAATGGGATTCCAGGTATTCTGTTGTTCTGTTTTCCTTCTGCGCCGGGTGATGTTGAGACCCCAGTTCTGCACATCCTTTTTGCCAAAGCGTATGGCGGAGTACGGAATGAACATTTCAAAGCTCCAGCCATTATCATGGATGACGGCACCGCTTTGCCATACGGCATTCCAGCTAAAATCTTCCTCGTTGCCATTGCTATTGGGCGACATTTTAGCATCCCATTGTTCACCTAGCGGGGTGATAAAATATTCAAACCCGTTCAGTTTGTCGTAATACGTGTCGAAGATGATACCGATATAATCATTGGTGCCAAAACCATCCCGGCCGGCCAGTTCGGTGGCGATACTGTCTTTGGTCCTTTCATAGCAATGACCGCCAAAGTAAATACCTTCATCATTATACATCAGGTAGGCGACGGTCTTTGTTTCGGGGTTTTCCTTTTTGCCGACGGTAGGGCGGAATTCCACCATGTCCGTCATGATGGCCGCATCTTTCCATGCTTCATCATTGATCAGGCCGTCGATCTTTACGGGTTTTGTGGTGCGGTTGGCACTAAGCTGACGGGGAGCAGGGGACTGAGCATTGACGCTGATGCATAGGAACAGCAATGCCCAGAGGCTTACATTGGTTTTGAGTTTCATGGCTATACTTTAACAGTGGTTAACTGGCTACGAAGTATTTTCCGTTGTTATAAGACGCAGGAACCAGGCGTTCTGTTACAGGCTGTGCGGCATAACTACCAAATCCTTCGTAGATCAAAAGTAAAGGCCCGGGGCAGCAAAAAATTTTTATTTATCTGAGAGGTGACAATTTCCTGACGAGTGGTGAAAAAAGGGGGGCGTTAACTTTTATTTAATAATATTTTACCTGCTTTCAGTGTTTATCAAGATAAATAGAACGGCCAAATAAAGCTGATAAAGGAGATGGTAAGGGTAATGAATGTGATTAGTGCAATTCTTAGGCTGATATTTTTAATGAATGACTGGTGATCGCCATTGGCAGAAATAAAGGCAAGCCGGGTATAAACGGTCAGGATAAACCACCACAAGGCAAGGGTAGCGAATTTATTCTTTTCGGGGTGGTGACTGATATCATACGCGACTACCCCCAGCAGCAGTGTATAAATCAGGGCTGTATGGATGACCAGCAATAAATTGGCCAGGTGTCCGGTCAGTGGTTTTGGGAGCAACCGCATTCGTTTAGTAAGTGCATTCACCGGGTTGTATTTCCATTCCGGGGCAAATCCATCCAGGTAATACAGCAAAATATCAATTGTAACAATCACTATAAAGAACTTATACAGCGGGGTGTCATCCCTCATGGATCCGAAGTTTCCAAGACTGGTATATAATACCAGGGCCCGGAATACCGGTTTGAAAAGAGAGAGCACCATAGTGGGAAGCATGATGATGAGGGTGAAGAGGATGGATGCCAGTGCAGACAGCAATTTTTGGAAAACGCCCTCCTCCAAAGGATCGTCATTATTATCCTGTACGCCAGCATCCTGGTTTGCACGAAGGAGAAGGAAGCGCCAGATCACCGGTTCAGAAAAGTAAACGATAATACCGGCAAGACCAAACAGCCAGTTGCCGGTAGCTGCGCGGGGTACCTGTTCTGCTTTATCCGGTTGTAGCCAGAAGTCAGGACCGGCGACGGTTACAATAAGAAAGAAAAGAATACTGCTGAACAGCCAGGTTATTGGCAATATCCTTTTGATTTGGATATAGCTCATTCGGTTTCCTTTATTTGCCGGGTTTATTAACAGGCAGGTAGCTATTCAGTTCTGTTGCTGTCAATTTTCTTAGTTTGGAAAATTCTGTCCACCCATCCGGGAATAATTCATTCCAGGAAACCCATTGATAGGCCTGCCCGCAATTGGGGCAACAATATATATGCGAATCGTTTTTAAACCCGATGTAAACCATCTTTCGGAATGCATCAGGCCCGGCAATGGATTTTTCCGACCAGGAGTTATTCCAGGTTTCCGTTTCTTTTAGTGTAGCACAGGATTCGCAGGGCATAGGCGGGTATTATTGGGACTTTACTGCATTTCAAAAACATATTTCCTCGTAATGAATTCAGCCCTCCTTTGTACAGCCAGGCCAATGATAATGATCAGTCTTTTTTCATTCACATCCGTGGTTGTCATGGTTTCACCCGGACCCAGTTTTACAAAATAGGCTTCGGCAGGAGTATTTCCCTGCAATGCCCCTTTTCGGAATAAATAATAAAGAAATTGGTCGGTTTGTCTTTTGATTTCAGTCCATGTCTGTGGCGAATAATCGGGGAAATTTGTTTTGTTTATTGTTTTTTTGATGGACTCGTCTATATAGTTTATAAAACGTCTTATAGTAATGTACCGCCATTCAGAATTATTGCTGAGTGTTCTTGCACCCCAGATCACAGTTCCCCGGCTTGTGAAATATTTAATGGGATTAATAAAGTTACCCTTGTTAGTTCCTGACATATAAGTTTCAGCTTCCGGTAGAATGGAATACGCTGGTTTGCCGGTATAGCTTATAGTATTCTCTATTCCCGCGGGGCTTCTCCAGACGCCAT
>CAZEZE010000146.1:0-6817 GCA_964516445.1 uncultured Chitinophaga sp.
TTTATATCCGCCATCTTTTTTTTCCTTTCATCAAAGGCTTTTTTTCACGCCGCTTCTTCCGCCTCCGCTTTTTTGCGCATGGCTTCCGCTTCGGCCATGGCTTTTCGCATCGCCGCTTCCTCCTCCTTTCGCTTCGTATCATTTTTGACATCAACGGGGACGGGATCGGTTTTCTGTGCCAAACAAATGGAAGGAAGCAGAACCACGGAAAATAAAAACAGGATCAATGATCGCCGCATAGTGTTTCGTTCAATTTCAATTAACAAAAATCGTGTTGAAGATAGCTTATACCGGGAGAACGTTTCCCCGTGCTGCAGGGTATTTCAATACCCCTCCCGCTCCTCCAAACTACTCAGCATACCGCGAAAAACACTATTACCGGCATAGCGGATGGTATGAACGGATCTCCATTTACCGTTCCGGAGGTCGACCAGGATAACCGTTATGAAAATATCATGGTATTGAAAATTCCAGGCAAGACTGCTTTGCTTTACAGCGTACCCCGTATTCACCGACGGATCATTCGTATCCGGCAGTTGCCAGGCAGTATCACGGGTTTCCTTCCAATCCGGTTCTCCCAGTTTTGTTACATACATTTCCATTATATCCGCCGGGGGAGCGGTAAAGATACTGTCTATGGAAAGTGAGAGTGTCCATAATCGCCTGCCGTAAAATAAAGCTCCGGGAGTTACCCAGTATTCCGATTTACCGGTTTTCAGGGTTAATGGTGAGATCCTTGCAACACTGTCATACTCTGAACGGGTCATGCCCAGGTAATAATTCCCGGCGACCGGTATTTTCAGGAGCCGGAACCCGGTGTTGCCCGCCCCGACGGTTGGTGAAGGTGGCGGAGGTGGTGGTAAAGAAGGTGAAGGCGGACTGGTTGTTTTTGGCCTGACCTGCCCGTTAACAATAACAGGCCCAAAGCAGAGGAGCAATAGTAGGATCAAGGTACGTTTCATGAGTTGCTAAACATGTTGCAGCATTATAAATATACTAAAAAGAATGGGAATGACAGCCCCCAAAGGAACAAGGCACAGGGTACAAGGTACAAGAACAGAACTCCGTATCAATTGTCAAAGAAACGACCTGCGAAGCGTCTCTCCTTCGCTGAAGCTACGGAGGGCAGGCTTGTGCCTTGAATCTAGTGCCTTCGATTATATAGTTGTAGTGTATAACTTTCGTATCACATTAATATGGTGTAATTCATGCCCGGCGATATGATAAGCCAGGGCCCTGACAGTAGCCTTATTCCCGTTAGCGGTGCCTTCACGTAATAATGCAGTATCGTCAAGGCCATCCAGTAAGGTGATCGTTGATTTCCGTACGGCTTCAAACTCACGAAATATGTTCTCTATACTCCTTTCATTGGCATTTGAATTTTGAATATAGTCGTCCTGTTCAAAACCGGGTAGCGCAGTTTTCTCATTCCTGGCAAAACACATGGCCCTGTAGGCATAGATCCGTTCGTCATCGATGATGTGAACCAGTATTTCCCTGATCGTCCATTTTCCGGGTGCATATCTGTAGGATAATTTTTCTTCGGGTAACGAGAAAATGAATTTCTTCGTCGTTTCAAAATTATCTTCCAGGTGCTTCAGCAGATCCCCATCACCTGGTACCCATTTCAAATACATCTCCGCATACGGTGGATATTCTCCTGCTTTGGGTTTTTCGATTTTTCTCATAAAAAATATTTTCTGATAACCTTCTCCATGTTATGTAACAGACAGTAAAGTTAAAACAACCTGAGTTTAAGGGACAAGGTGCAAGGCACAAGGTACAAGCTTGCCCTCCGTAGCTTAAGCGAAGGAGGGACGCTCCGTAGGATGTTTTTCGTTTGTTGATACGAAGTTCTAATCTTGTGCCTTGTTCCTTGTACCTTCTTCATGTACCTTTCAGTATGCATTCAAACAACTTCCTCCTCTACGGCGCCAATGGATACAGTGGCGAACTCATCGCCCGCTTTGCAAAGGAATATGACTTACAACCAATCCTGGCCGGAAGAAGAAAAGATGTGATCGAACCGCTGGCCAATAAATTCGGATTTCCTTACAGGGTTTTTGATGTGAATGATACGCATGCTTTGCAGTCAGCATTAAAGGAAGTAAAAGCAGTAGTGAACGCGGCCGGTCCTTTCCAGTTCACCGCCAGGCAAATGATCGAAGCCTGTTTGCAGACCGGTACGCATTACCTCGATATCAATGGAGATATATCCATATTTGAAATGATCAAAAGCTATGATGCCGCCGCTAAAAAAGCAGGCATCATGCTGCTGCCCGGAGTGGGTTTTGATGTAGTGCCCACGGATTGCCTCGCGCTGCATTTGAAAAAGTTATTGCCCGATGCAGTTTCCCTGAAACTGGCCTTTGCCACGCTTGGCGGCGGTCTCTCCCATGGCACCGCCACAACTATGGTGAGCAAACTAGGCGAAGGCGGCGCGGTAAGAAAGAACGGAAAGATCATCCGGCAGCCGCTGGGTAAAAAGGGTATGTATGTTGACTTTTCCGTAGGATCCAGCGGAGGGATTAAGAAATTATTTGTGATGACCATCCCCTGGGGCGATATCTCCACCGCCCATTTCACAACAGGCATACCCGATATAGAAAGTTACACTGGCATGCCAAAGAAAGTATATTACCTGCTGATGCTGCAACCATTTTTCAACTGGCTGCTCCGCACCAGGCTCGTCCGTAATTATCTTAAAAAGAAGATCAACAACCGCCCGGCTGGTCCCTCCGATGAACAACGAAGCAAAGCCATCAGCCTGGTATGGGGTCAGGCCACCAATGCGGCGGGCAAAACCGTTACCGCCCGCCTCAGCGGACCCGAAGGATACACCCTCACCGCCTATAGCGCTCTGATCATGGTACAAAAAGTGTTGAATGGAATTTATTCTCCTGGATATCAAACACCCGCCTCGGCGTATGGTGAAAAACTGGTAATGAAGATACCGGGGGTACAAAAGGAAACAAACTGAACATCAAATAATGAAATGTTTCTGATACACCCCGACCGCCCCGTTCGTAAACAGATCAATTCACATATCCCAACCATTTCAAAGCTGCCAATATCTCCTCACAACGGCATGCATTTCTCTATCTTCCACTCCACTTCCTTCTTCTCATACAGCGACTCGCCACCAACGGTCTCGGCCACTTTCAACATCAGGGTCACGAACACTGTAACCGGGAATACAAAACTGCCTTCTTTCAGCAACTGGCTGCCAGGATCGGGCAGGGAGAGGATCCAGCCCACTTTTTCTTCGTGGGTGAATTCCCTGATCGCATAGAGCCAGCTCGCATCCCTGCCTTTCTCTTTTTCGAAAGCAATGATGTTGTCAATAAGGACATCGGTATCCTTAATATCCTCCCTCAGGCGGATATTAACGGGGTCTACCAGCATGGTAGCCACATCCTCGTGCAGGTCGGGGACCACGAGGGCGGGAAATTGAATGGTATCCATAAATTGATTTTGGGGGAAGGTAATATTCTCCGTAAGGGGCTTCCTATGATTTTGGGGGGAGGAGCGGTGATTTTGATCAGGGATGTTGAGTCGGGAGTTCGGAGTCGGGAGTCGGGAGTGGGTGGCCTTTATTTATTTGTTTACCAACTGTGGCTATTGCGTATTGGTGGTTATATACTGGCATAACATGAACGTGATGTCACCCCGGGCGACGAGGAACGAGGAGACCCGGGGTCTGTTGGAAACGTAAGTACACGTTCTTTCAATAAAATTTCTATCACAACAGATGCCGGCTTTCTAATGCATAATTCCAGCTATGCGTGGGCCGGCATGACGCCAAGCTAAATAAGGGAAATGCGGTAAACACGGAGTCCAATTTTAATTTCTGATTTGGTGCTTATTTGGTTCTTGTTTCTTCGGTTCTTGGAGCTTAATACAGAAAACCAGAAAAGAAAAAACCCGGCCACAGTAATGGCCGGGTGGTTACACGGATGAATCATTCTTTGATTTACCTCCTTGTTTTACGTTTTATTTTTTGTGACAGGAAATCTACTCCTTTCATAAGGGTGTCCTCCACTTTGGATCCCGAATAGCGGCCCAGGTAACCGGCGCCGAGATGGAGCAATCCATCCAGCCAGTGACCCTCCCCGGGTTTGCTGTGTGTGAGCTCGGCCAGTTTGTTACGCAGCAGGTTGCCGGGTTTAAGGTTGTGCTTCAGGTTTTGCCAGTTCTCTTGCAACTGCTTCTCCTGCTCGAGTTGCTGTACCCGCAGACGCAGTTTTTCACGTTCAATATCCTTAATATGTTTAATCTTTTTCATCGAAATCTTCTTTTTCAAACAGCGCTTCAATCATGGCATTCATCAGCGGGATCCGAAGAATCCTGTCTTTCAGCATCCAAAATACCAGCATCAGTAACAGGACCAAGCCCGCCACGATCAGGTAGCCCAGCCAGGCATTCCCTAGCCATTGACCGATGGCGATCGCCGCGGCCATGCTTACCAGCACCAGGAAAATAAAGAACACCAGGGCAGCCATTAACCAGGCAATCATCGTAGCGGCCAGCCTTGAGGCCTTCTCCGCCAGCGATAATTTCGTTTGCGCCACCCTGGTGTTTACATAAGACTTCAACTGGTCAACCAGCGATTCCACGTTTTTGAACTCTTCTGACATAACCTTGTTTTACACAAAATTAGGTCAAACCAATTCCTCGAGTTCACCGTTTATTTTGGCCAGTTGTTCTTCCATTTTCTCTTTGCCCAGTTTCACTTTGCGGGTGAACTTGTCGGACAGTTTTTTGCCGTTTTCAGCAATTTTGTGACGGGTGTTAGCACCCTTGTCAGGGGCAAACAATACGCCCAGCACACCACCGATGGCTAAACCAGCGCCGAGCGCGATCAGCATTTTAGATGTGTTTTTCATTGTGTTTATTTTACGGATGAACGAACTTTTTCTGAACTATCCAAATGTAAGTTTTGGACTATGCCCGTCCTATGAGTATGTTCATCGGTTGAACTGATGTTTATCAATTTAAAAAGCCGCTTCTGCAGCGTTCTCAATCTACATTCTGCATTCCTTGTTCTGCATTCTGAATTCAAAATTGACTGCCCTCCGGCAGGCAGGCATGACAGTCTCTTGTTGGAGGTCACCCCGGGCGACGAGGAACGAGAAGACCCGGGGTCTGTTGGAATAGCACCGGACAGAAGCCGGCTTTCTGATGCAAGACCCTGTTAGTGCAGGGCCGGCATGACATACCGTGTGATATCCAGGAAACGTAGTATTCGCGGAGTCCAATTTTAATTTTTCATTTGGTGCTTATTTGGTTCTTGGATCTTCAGCCCCCCTAAATCCCCCACAAGGGGGGACTTTAGGTTGTTTATAATTTGTGGAACCCGACTATCTTAAAAAGAATCGGAGTCTTTTTTAATTTTTTATTTGGTGCTTATTTAGTTCTTCCCCAGGCTACCAAAGTTCCCAGTCAAACTCTGCCAGTTCCTTACGCGTAGTAGGTTTCTGCCTCCCGCCGGTGAGTATTTCAACGGAGCGGCTGACATATTCGCGGAGTTCGTTGACCGTGATACGGCCGTCCTTGTCCTGGTCGGCCATTTTCCCGAGCAATCCTTTTTTGATACTATACGTAAACACCCCGTTTTGCCATTTTTCGTCTTCCAATGCGTATTCCAGTCCGCCTGCCGCGCTGATCACCACCGTACCACCGCTGCGGCCGACATCGGTGAAAAGCTCCCGCATCAGTTCAAAACTGTTCTGCAGATCCGCCCCCTTACCCTTCGCAACGATCACACCGCCCCGCTGCGCGCCATAGGCTTTAACCGATGCATCCGCGCCGGTGAGTAAACTGTCGGCCAGTAGTTCCCGGTCCACTTCCCCGCTGTGACAGGCATCGATCCACAACAATCGCTTGCGGGCGGGGATATCGGCAAGCAGGTTTTCCATTTCTTCATATAACATCCCCTTTTCGGCAGGACGGGCAAATTCCATATCGTGCGTGGCAAAATAAAAATTACCGCTGCTGTCCACCAGGCCATGCCCGCTGAAACTGAGTACCACCCTGTCTTCCGGCGAAGTACGCATCAGTTTTTCTTTAATGGTCCGTATTGATGACAGGGTTGCGTTTTCATTCAACAGCATTTCTGTTTCCGCACCGGGGAAACGTTCGCTGAAATCAGCCGCGAGGTCGCGAATATCCTTATCCGCATAGCGAAGGTTCATTAGCGTATCACGGTAACGACTCACACCGATCCCCACAAACCAGGTTCGACCGGGCGCCGCCGCAAACTCTGCTTCTACACTGATGTATTCCGGTGCGGAGAAAAGACCATTCTTTGTTTCAGCGATGAGTTGCAGCCTGTTCAAACCTTTTACCAAAGGAATGCTGAGTACTTCCTCTCCGGCTTCATTTCCCTGTACCTTCCAGCCTTTCTTTCCATAAACAGGTACGCCGTTGTCCAGAATATGTATGGCGGTTACCGCATCACCTGACCCGGCTTTGACCTCAACTGGTAGTTTCAATTCAGACATATGTACCAGGTCTGGAATTTTCTCCCTTCCCGTCACGGTTAGTTGCGGTGCAGACTGCAATACATCCGATAGATTCTTCACGGGATAATAACGGAGTCTTTTGGCTACGGTCTTTGCCAGCACCTGGTTCCAGTTATTGTTTGCGGATCCGGCACGGGGGAGCACCGAATCGGGGCGGTTGAAATAAATATCGAAATCTCCCGGGAGATAACCCTTCCCGCGATACACAAAGGCCAGGTTATTCACCGCCTGTTTCTCCCCGCGGTACAAATAACCGTTGAGCACTTCCACCGGCCGGTAAGGTGCAAAAGAGG
>CAZEZE010000147.1:0-6783 GCA_964516445.1 uncultured Chitinophaga sp.
TGCAGGAACTGGCCGACGAAGGCAAGATCATAAAAGTGCATGGCGGCGCCCTTTCCCCTTCGTTCAACCATGTTTATTTTCCCTCGAACGGAGTGTATTCCCAGAACCAGAAAAAAAGCATTGCCCAGAAGGCGATCAGCCTGATCAATGATGGAATGTTTGTACTGACCAGCGGCGGGACCACGATCATTGAAATGGCCCGGCTCCTTCCCCACCACCTGAAAGCCACTTTTATATCGGGCAGTATCCCCGCGATACTGGAGTATATGCATCATCCCAATATTGATGTTATCTTAATAGGCGATAAAGTATCCAAGAATTCAAAGATCACCGTAGGCTCACAAGCCATTGCCAGGATCAGGGAAATGAAGGCTGATATTTGTTTTCTCGGTACCAATGCGATCGACCTGGAACAGGGGATCACGGATAATGACTGGGAGGTGGTGCAATTGAAAAAGGCGATGATCGAATCATCCCAGAAAGTGGTGTGCCTGAGTATCGCGGAAAAAGTGAACACGGTCCAACCCATTAAAGTGTGCGGGCTGGACGATATTGATATGCTGGTAACCGAACTGGAACCGGCCAACACAATGTTGCAGCCCTATGTAAAAGCGGGTGTACGGGTAAAGTAAAAGACCGCTAAACGGCGGATAAAAAATGAGAACTGCTTATTAATTATATCTAAAAAAACACAGCTATGAGAAAAATTCTCCGATTGTTCTTTGGTTTAGCTCTGGTAATGCTGGTCCTTCCCCAAGCCATACAGGCACAGGAAAGAACAATTACCGGCACTATCCTGTCTGAGGACAACAAAACCCCTCTGAGCGGGGTAACGATCAGGGTTAAAGGGACCCGTAAGATCACACAAACGGATGCCAATGGAAAATTCTCCATTAAGGTCAATCCCGGTGAAGTTTTACAGGTCACCTATGTCGGTTATGAGAATATGGAAGTAAAACCGGGCGATGGCGCTACTGTGGGGATCAGCCTAAAAGCGGCTGATAACACCATGACTGAAGTAGTTGTAACGGCCCTCGACATCAAACGGACACCCCGTGAACTTGGATATTCTGTTGCCAAGGTTTCAGGTGCGGAGGTTGCCGAAACCCAGCGGGAAAACTTCCTGAATGGCCTGGGAGGCAGGGTGGCCGGTCTGACCATCAACCCGACCAGCGGTACCGCGGGTGCTTCTTCCCAGATCGTATTGAGGGGATTTAATTCTATGGCGCTTGATAACCAACCGCTGTTCGTGATAGACGGGGTCATCATGGATAACTCATCCGTGAATGAATCCGGTGGTGGTGCCACACTGGGACTGGTGGAAACATCTTCCCGGAACATCAACCAGACCGCCAACAGGAATACCGACTATACCAACCGTATGGCGGATATCAACCCCAATGATATTGAAACGATCACCGTACTGAAAGGTCCCGAAGCTACCGCCCTTTACGGAAGCCAGGCCAGTTCCGGCGCCATCGTAATCACTACCAAGAAAGGTAAAACAGATGGCAAATTCAGTGTCGCATACGACAACTCATTCCGACTGTCCAAACTGACCCGTTTCCCTGAGTATTCCACCAAGTGGAGCCCGGGCAATAACGGGGTTGCTGAGTCCGGTTTCAGCTATTTTGGCCCGGCTTATGCAGACAACACGCAGCATTATGACAATGTGAATAATTTCTTCCAGACAGCTTTCACACATAATCACAACCTATCCGCTGAATACGGAATGAAGAACGTAAGCTTCCGTTTTTCCGGCTCTTTCCTGGACCAGGAGGGTATCGTACCGGAAAACAACTACAACCGTTATACACTCAAGCTGACCAACAATACCAAGATCGGGAAGTTCATTGATATCACTCCTACCATCACTTATATACACAGTTCGAATGACAAACCGAAAAGAGGAGCCGGCGGCTACCTGCTCAACCTGATGATATGGCCGTCAACCGACGATGCAAGGGATTACATCAGCGCGGACGGCAAAAAGCGCTTGCTTTATGCGGCATCTCCCAATTCGGAGATCGACAACCCCTTCTTCAATGTTAAATTCAACAGGGGGTATGATGAAACTGACCGTTATATCGCCACCCTTGCAATCAATATCACTCCGTTCAAATGGCTGAGCATTTCGGGTAGATTTGGTTATGACAAATTCAACAGTGAAGGCTGGTCTTTCTTCCACCCCCTTTCAGCTATTCTTGGAAAAGGTCTAGGAGGACAGCAGGATAATTATTACCGCAAATTCGCGGGATATAATCATACTATTACTGCAACAGTCAAAAAATCACTTGGAAAATTCAATTTCAGACTGCTGGGCGGTACCATGTGGCAGGATAATAAGACAGAAATGTATTCTGTTTTTGGAACCAACCTTGTCGATTCAGTGAACAGCCAGGGACAAATGGTGAAGAACCTGCAGGTGATCAACCAGGGCCAGATCGATCAGTGGATGGGCGATAGCAGCTCGACAAGGGTCGGAACCAGGCTCCGTTTGAACCGTGGTCTTCTCGCACCTGGCGGACTGTTCAACTACTCCCTGAGCCGACAACTGGCATTCTTCGGTGAGTTTTCCATGAATTATAAAAACCTGGTATTCCTGACCTATTCACACAGGTTTGAAACCTCCTCCATCTTCCCGAAAGATTACAGAAACTACAACTACCCGGCAGGAAGCCTGAGTGTGATCGTGAGTGATATCTTCCCCGGTTTGAAGAAAAACAATGTTGTCAATTACATGAAACTCCGGACCTCACTGGCCAGCACGGCGAGATCCAGTTCACCTTATGCCAACCAGTCTGTATTTAATAATGTAACCTCCAGCGGCGGAGGCTTTGCATACGGTTTCACCAACAACAACTACCTGCTGGAACCGGAAATACAGAGCACTTATGAGATTGGCGCCGAAATGAAATTCTTCAGGAGCAGATTTGGATTTGATATCACTTACTATAATACGTTCAACGACAAACAGATCGCCGAGAATTTCAGGGCCAGTTACGGTACCGGTTATGTGCTGAACACGATCAACGTGGGACAAACCCGCAATACGGGTCTGGAGATCAGCCTGGATGTGACGCCGGTACAGAATACCAATTTCACCTGGAACACACGTTTCAACTTCAATAAAATGAAGAACAAAGTGGTGTCCCTGCCCGCGAATGTTCCCGAATTCTATATTTCCGATACCTGGGTATATGGTAACGCCCGCGGCGGTCTGATCACAGGCGGTCCTACCACAGCCATTTCCGCTGCCGGTTATTCGAGAAATAATGCAGGCGATATCCTGATCGATCCCACCAACGGTCTTCCTGTCCTGGATGCTAATTTCAGGGTTAGAGGCGACAGGAACCCCAGCTATACAGTGGGCTGGGTGAATAACCTGAAATACAAGAACTGGAGCCTGAATTTTGTATGGGACCTGAGGGTCGGTGGCGATATCTTCAATGCGACGGATATGTACCTTACCATACAGGGTGTCAGCAAAAGAACTGACGACAGGTATACTCCCCGGGTGATCAATGGCGTATTAAATGACGGGTTACAGAATACATCCAACCCAACCCGCAACACGATCGTAGTGGTTCCGGCATATAGCCAGGGTTATTATACTACCCGGATGCCGGAAGAGGAATTCATTCAACGGGATGTGAACTGGTTCCGGATGCGGGATATCACGCTCCGTTATAATTTCTCCGAGAACATGATCAAGAACATGGGTTTCCTCAAAACGCTGGGAATATTTGTAACGGCCAACGACCTGATCCTGATGACCAATTATTCAGGCGCGGATCCTGCCGTGAACAGTAATACTTCCGGCACCCGTGGTGTTGGCGGATGGGGATTTGATTATGGTAATGTGCCCGCGCCCGTCAGTGTTAACTTCGGTTTAAGAGCCGGTTTCTAAATAAACTAATCATGAATACAAACTATTCAGCAATGAAAAAAACGATACTGGCAATAGCTTCTGTTGCCTTCATGGCTGCCCTGATAAGCAGCTGTACCAAAAAAATAGACGAGGCCTATGCCAATCCCAACGCGGATGTAAGGGTGCCCGTTGAAAAACTGCTCCCCCCGCTGATCTCCTGCATGGCGGGTAACAGCGCCGGGCACGGGCCCTTAAACGATATCCGCTTTGCCGGGAAATTCGTTCAGTATTTCCTGTTCTGCAATTCCGGCGGGGAATGGGACAGGATGGGGAATCGCCCCAATACGGATAACGCCGCCTCCATGTGGCGTATCCATTTCTATGATATCGGCCAGAACTGCAATAACATGATCAAGTGGGCCATTGAAGAAAAGAAATGGGATTACGCGGGTGTGGGCAAGGCCATACTGGCCTGGAGCTGGCTAATCTTATCGGATTATCATGGTGAGGTCATCAAAACCAGCGAGGCATTCAATACTGGCGCCCTTACTTTCAGTTACGGGACCCAGGAAGAAGTATACAATCATGTGAGACAGCTCTGCTACGATGCGATCAACCTACTGAACACTACCGGTGATGCTGCAAGCCCTACCAACCTGGCGCTGGGCGACCAGTATTTCTATAACGGGGATGTTGAAAAATGGAAGAAGTTCGTTTATGGTATCCTTGCCCGCAGTTACCACCACCTTACCAACAAGGCAAGCTATAATGCAGACTCAGTAATCTACTATTGCGATAAATCGGTCATCAGCAATACGGATAACGCGATCGTGAAATTTGCCGCCACGGGTATCAGTGGGAACAGCAATTTCTTCGGCCCCCTGAGAGGCAACCTGGGCAGTACCGGTATCGCTACAGAAACGGCCATCCGCCAGTCTGCCTATATTGCCAACCTTCTGTCAGGTACAAACAGCATGTTCCCCGGTGTAGCCGACCCAAGAGCCATTTATTTACTACGGCTGAATACCAATGGTACGTTCAGGGGATTGCAACCCAATATTGGCCAGACCGCTATAACCGCCAACGACAGACCCGAAAGTTTCTTTGGGATCAGCCAGGCCGCAGGTGTGGATAATACCGCTCCGGGATCAGATGCCAACTGCCGCTTCCTGTTTAGAAATGCATCCCCCTTCCCTGTTCTGACTGCGTCTGAAATTCTGTTCATGAAAGCTGAAGCCCTTTACCTGCCGAATGGTAAGAATGATAAGAATGCAGCACTGGTAGCGTATAAGGATGCCATCCGGGCGAACCTGGAAATGCTGCGGGATGGTTATAGCACCAATGTACCCGCACCAAGCCTGATCACCGCAAGTACGATCAATGATTTCATGAACCCGGCACTGAACCCGGCGGTCATACCGGCCAATGGCAACGGTCTTTCGCTTTCGCATATCATGCTGCAGAAATATATCGCGCTTTATATTCACGGTACGTTCGAAACCTGGGTGGACATGCGCCGTTATCATTACACTGATACATTTAATGGTGAAACAGTGTACAGGGATTTCCAGCCACCTTCCGGAGCCAACCTCTATACGAATAACGGGGGCAAACTGATCTATCGCCTTCGCCCGAGGTTCAATTCCGAATATGTATGGAACCTGAATGAACTGAACCGGATCGGCGCCAGCGCGCTGGATTACCATACCAAGGAATGCTGGTTCTCACAACCCTAAACCAATTATCATTAAAACTGACTATAATGAGAACAACACTTATAAAAATAACCGCCTTCGGCAGCCTGGTGCTTATGCTGGCCCTGCAGTCGTGTAAAAAAGAGACCGATCGCAAATACACCGAGCAGACCAGCTTTAATAACAGCAGCGTTATCCAATTATATATGGCCATGCAAAATGCCAACCGGAATTACCTGCTGGTGGACAGTAGGCCTGTGAACGGGGCGTCCATTACAACAGGGGCCGTATTCCCCGCAGTAACACCCGGTTTTTCTGTTGAAGGAGGATTCAGGGCCTTCCTGCTGAGGGATACCCTGACCGCGACCACACAGCTTCCGCTTTCCTTTGCAGAAAATATGCAGGTGAATAAGAAGTACACCATTTTTGTGTACGACACGATCACCGCGCCGAAACAAAAGACAGTGGAGACCAATATCGTGATCCCCTCCGATAATTCGGCCAGGATACGGTTCGCGAATTTTGTGTATTCACCTACTGCGATCCCTGCTGTTGACATTTACTCTAAAAAGCAGAATGCCACCATCTTTACCAATGTGCAGATCAGTGAGGCTACTAACTTTATCAGCATTCCATCGGGGATAACAGATACTTTTTATATCCGTTCTACCGGTAGCGGGGTCAACCTGCAGAACTATAGGAATTGTACAACTACGGGACCTGTGGATATCATTGCGATACTTACGCCGCAGGCAAAAAGAAGTTACACGCTGGTATTCCGTGGCGGGTACAGGGCCACTAACTTATTCACAACCTGTCCGAGTACCGCGAATCCTTCCTTAAGAACCTTAACCGCTTTTGCCAATTATTAGGGGTAACGGTATCCCTAAAATAAAAGAGACCATCCCCAAAAGATGGTCTCTTTTATTTAATATCCGTATTATCTATCCAAAAAAGATATACGCCATCGCGATCGCAGTAATAATGCCGGCCAGGTCGGCCAGAAGCATGGTAGTGACCGCGTAACGGCTGTTCTTAATACCAACGGCGCCGAAATAAACGGCGATGATATAAAAGGTGGTATCGGAGGAACCCCGGAATACCGATGCAAGGTTGCCGGCGAAGGAATCGGGTCCATGCGCGTTCAATGTATCGATCATTACCGCCCTTGCCCCGCTCCCGCTCAGGGGTTTGATCAAAGCGGTGGGAAGACTGTCC
>CAZEZE010000148.1:0-6713 GCA_964516445.1 uncultured Chitinophaga sp.
ACTTTATACAGGAAATTGAAAGAATACGATATTGAAGAATAGGTTTTACATAAGGCACAGGGAACAAGGCGCAGGACACAGGGGGATCACGAAAGCTCCCGGGTTCCTGCTTGTTCCTACAGCCTTCTACCTTGTGTCTTGTGCCTTGTTCCTTGTTTCTTTCCTTACCGGTTGTGGGATTTACAAATTCAAGGATGTTTCGATCCCGCCCGAGATCAAGACTGTCAGGGTGAATTATATCGAAAACAGGGCCCGCTATATCAACCCCCAGTTAAGCCCCCGCCTGACGGATAAACTGCGGCAGAAGATCGTAGGTCAGACACGGCTTTCACAAACCAACAGCGACAACGACAATGCGGACTGGGATATAACCGGGTTTATCACTGAGTATTCATTCAGCACTTCCGCCATTTCAAACCAACAGGTGGCTAACAACCGGCTAACGGTAAGTGTGCATATTACCCTGAATAATCGAAAAGAGGACAAGATCACGGATTATGACGTAAGCCGCAGTTTTGAGTTCAAGGGCAACCAGTCGTTTCAGCAGGCGGAGAACGCACTGGGTGATGAAATGATCCGGACCCTGACGGATGAAATTTTTAACCGGCTCTTCTCTAATTGGTAAGATACTATTAATTTGTACGCATGAATCCCCGGATCAATCAACTGGTAAAATCACTTCTGCAAAAAGATTCACTGGACCAGTGTACACTCCCGGAATTACAACAGTTTGCGGAACGCCATCCTTTTTTCGGGGCCGCGCAACTGCTGCTTACCAAAAAAATGCAAACCGATAAACCGGATCAATACAACGAACAGCTGCAGAAAACTTTCCTTTTCTTTCACAACCCGCTTTGGGTGGAACACCTCCTGAATGATACCGGTAACGGGGTAACTATTAAAAACCAAAGAGAACCAGCCGTTGCCGAAACCATAAAAAAAGAAAACCCCCCTGTTAACGGTGATACTGCTTCAGGGATAACGGGAACAGAACATACGGCCGTATTTCCTTCAGAAACCATTCCGGTAGCAGAAATTACGGATACAGTAAACATTCCGGATGAAACGGTTTCCCCTTCTCCTGTAAATGCTGAAACGGTTGAACAGGAAATAAACGGTTTAGCAAAAGGGATGGCGGGTCCGGAACCAAAATCGGAAACTATCACACCAATTAAAGAGGAGCCGCTTTTTGAACCTTTTCATACGGTCGATTATTTTGCTTCACAGGGGATCAAATTCAGGGATGAGGAAAAGCCAAAGGATAAATTCGGGCAGCAGCTGAAAAGCTTCACGGAGTGGCTGAAAACGATGAAACGCCTTCCGGTGGCTGAGATTGCAGTCTCCTCCGAACCCTCTACAGAGAAAAAAGTGGAGGAAATGGCTGAAAAATCACTGCAGGAAAGGGAAGTGCTTACCGAGGCTATGGCCGAGGTCTGGGAAAAGCAGGGAAATTCGGTCAAAGCCATTGATATCTATAGCAAATTAAGTTTGCTTGAACCCTCAAAAAGCGCTTATTTTGCAGCGAAAATTGAGGAACTAAAGAAATTGAACTGACATGACAACATTGTTTATCATTCTGATTGTTTTGGCTTCGGTGGTGCTGGGGCTTATAGTGCTGGTACAGAACCCCAAAGGTGGAGGCCTGGCCGGTAATATTGCCGGTTTCAGCAACCAGTTCATGGGCGTGAAACAAACCACTGATGTACTCGAAAAAGGCACCTGGATCTTCGGCGGGGTGATCGCTATATTAAGTATGCTTTCTGTAATTTTCATTTCAAAGACTGGTAGCGCTGAAACCGACAGGACAAAAGAAACAACCGGTGCTACCGTTCCGGCATCCACGCAACCCAAGGTTCCGGCCAATGCGGTTCCGATAGCCCCCACCACTACCCCTCCGGCAACACCTAATAAGTAATTGCTGAGCAACTATTTGTACCCCGCTCCGGCTAAGCCGTGACGGGGTTTTTTCTTATCCCTTTTAGCCGTTAAATTGCAGAAGGGCTTTTCTAATTTTTCGTTTATGAAGAAAAAAATCCTGCTCGCTGTACTGGGGATCATCCTTCTTGCCGGTGGCTATCTGGCTTATAAGTTGTTTAGTCCCGCCATTGGTAATAAGGAGGGTGTGTTTGTCTATATTAATGATGGTGAAACACTGGCAGGCGTTAAAGCAGAACTGAAGAACAGGAAACTCTTAAAGGGTAACGGATTCGATCTCGCCTGCACGATCCTGCGATTCAAAAAACCAAAACCGGGACGGTACCTGCTGAAAGACGGAATAAACGCTTTAAAACTGGTCAGGATCCTGCGGAATGGAGAACAAACACCGGTTCGGATCACCATTGTCAAAGAACGGACAAAAGAACTCTTTTCAGGAAAATTCGGAACCGGAAAAAAATTTGACTTCCAGTTCGATTCCCTCCAGATGATCCGATACCTGAATAATAATGACTCGCTGGCCAAATTCGGCGCGGACACGAATACCGTGTTGTCTCTTATCATTCCGGACACCTACTTTCATAAATGGAACAGCAGTCCCGGAAAGCTGATGCAGCAATTCTATATTGCGTATAAAAAATTCTGGAACGAAGAGCGGACCGCAAAGGCCGCCGGGGCTGATCTCACACCGCAACAGGTAATGATACTGGCTTCTATCGTGGAAGAGGAAACCAACCGGAAGCAGGACAAATTCAATATTGCCAGTGTTTATATCAATCGTTTAAAAAAGGGGATGCGGCTGCAGGCGGATCCCACCGTTAAATATGTGACCCGCAATTTCCAGTTAGGAAGGATCACGGGCGTCCACCTTCAACTGGAGTCACCTTACAATACTTACCTGAATGCGGGACTGCCTCCCGGTCCGATCTGTACCCCCTCCGTGGAATCCATCAATGCCGTGCTCGATGCACCGTCAACCGATTATCTTTTCTTTGTGGCCAGTTATACGTTTGACGGAAGCAGTATTTTCACCAGCAATCTGGCAGATCATAATAAATATGCCCGGCTATTCCACCAGGAACAGAACAGGAGGGCCGACTCCATCCGTAAGCAAAAAGAAAAACCTGCGGTAAAGTGATCAAAAAAATAACCGATAAGGTCACTTCATCGGCTCCGGCCAATTATGCAGTCAGCAAAAGCAAGAAAATATACCTGCCCGGTTTCAGGGGTATTGCCCTTTATGACGTGATCATGTTCTTTATCGGCCAGGTAAAGACAGTCGGAATGACAGAACGTGCGTCCGCGATCGCCTTCAATTTTGTGATGGCGATCCCCCCTGCAATCATCTTTCTGTTTACAATGATTCCATTCCTGCCCGTCTCTAAAGAGTTCGAGGAGGGCCTGTACAGCCTGATCCGCGATGTGATACCGGGTGAAAAGAACAATGCCACCATCATCCAGTTCCTCCAGGATTTCATCAACAAACCCCGCACCGGTTTGCTTTCCCTGGGTTTTGTTTTAGCGATGTTCTTCTCCTCCAACGCGGTGATGGGCATCCAGCGTTCATTTGACAAGAATTATATCGGTTTCCGTAAAAGAAAAGGATTCCAGAAGAGAGGCTCGGCACTGCGTATCACCGGGGTGCTGTATGTGTTCGTTTTCATCTCCGTATTGCTGCTGATTGCACAGGGGCAATTGCTCCGCATGGTCGTTTCCAACGAATCCACCCGGGAATTCATTACCTATTCCCGCTGGGTGATCATTGTTCTGCTTTTCTTTATTTGTATCTCCTATATTCACAGGCATGCCCCTGCCATACATAAAAAATGGAGGCTGGTCAACCCGGGTTCCATCCTTTCTACAGCACTGATGCTCCTGACCACGGTTCTTTTTTCCTGGTGGGTGAGCCGCTTCGGGAATTATAATGAATTATATGGCTCCATCGGGGCCGTATTGATACTGATGGCATACATCTTCATTAATTCCCTGGTTCTCCTGATCGGGTTTGAACTGAATGTGAGTATTTCCTCCCTCAAAAAAATTGCAGATGAACGGAAAGAAAATGATGCGAACGGTGATAGCAACTGAACTTATTTTCCGAAATTTGGTTACATATAATAAATTCTCCCATCATGAAAAAGATATTTTTTGCAGCACTCCCGGTTCTTTCCCTGGCGGCCCTGGTTACCGTAAACATTGAACCCCTTCCGATGGGTTCGCCAATACCCAAACCCGATATTAAAATGAAGGATATTACCGGAAAAGAAGTTTCCCTGAATGATGCAAAAACAGGCAAGGGTTTACTGGTGATGTTCAGTTGCAATACCTGCCCCTACGTCATAAAAAACCAGGCCCGAACGTATGAGGTATGTAAATACGCCATGGGCAACGGCATCGGTGTAGCGATCCTTAATTCCAATGAGGCCCAAAGACAGGAGGATGATTCATTCGAGGATATGAAGGCCTATGCAAAAGACCAGGGTTATGGCTGGTACTACCTGGTGGATCAGAATTCCGTCCTGGCTGATGCATTTGGCGCTAACAAAACACCGGAGTGTTTCCTGTTTGACGCAAACGGGAAACTCGTCTACCATGGAGCTATTGATGACAACCCCAATGATGCCGGTGCAGTCAGCCGCAAGCACCTGTTGATGGCCATCGATGAAATGAAGGCCGGGAAGGATGTATCCGTGAAAGAGTCCAGGTCGGTTGGCTGCACGATCAAACGAATTAAATAAACCTGACCGGACTTCTTATAATCCCTTCCGCATAACGGAGGGGATTTTTTTTACCTTTTTTTATGGAAAGCCCGGAAACAGGCATCTAAGCGGTGGAAGGCACGTATTACTTCATTCAAAATTAACGCTTATGTCCTCTACAAACGAACCCTTGCGGACCCGCCAGGTCCTCAACCGCCTGATCGTTTTCGGCTTTATGGTAGTGGTAGGTTTTGCATTGGCCAAGGCCATTTACCACAAAAGCTTTATGGGTATCCTGCTGGCCCTGGTCAGCCTGGGAGCAGGAATTTATTTCCTTTACCTGGTTGCCAATGCAAAAAGGGAAATGGAAAAATCAAAAGAGATCGCTTAATTCTTTTTCAGTAAAGCCATGAGTTCCGTCTTCAGTTCCTTATGGGAGAGTTGTTCCTCAAAGAAATTCCGGTAACCTGTTTGATGGTTCACAAACAGCGTTGCCGGGATGGCTCCCGACCATTTAGGATCTATCTTGGGGCAGAAGTAATCGGCATTTGTTTCATCCAGCCATACAATGGTTGCGCTGAACTTTCTTTTCTCCGCAAACGCGGCAATAGCATCCGGATAGGCCTCTTTAAAATCAAGGCTCACCAGCAGCAGGTGTATACTGTCGGAACCGGCCGAAATGGAAGCATTGTGTTCCCTGACTTCTTTTAGAAAATAAGGGATCTCTTCCACACAGGGTTTGCACCATGTGGCCCACATGTTCACGATCAGAGGGGTCCTGGAATCCGCAATGATCTTTTCCACATCGGTGATCTTTGCAGACCTGATCTCCTGGGCACCCCCGGATAAACAGGTAATGAAAACTGTTAACAAGAGGAATAACCGCTTCATTGATAGTTGAACATTGGTCATTGAACTTTTTCTTCACCTTCCTGAAATCCCCAATCTTCCAGTAACGATTTATACCTGACGTCACCCAGCCCCGGCTGGTTGTAATGCCCGGCTATTGATTTCTGGCGATAGGCTTCATAGAGTGTCACCGCGCAGGCTACACTGATATTGAGCGACCGGATGATCCCCACCTGGGGAATGATGAAATTACCATCAGCCAGGGCCCTGATCTCTTCATTTACCCCATCGTGTTCATTCCCGAAGACAAGGGCAATGCTCCCCGTAAAATCGATATCATGTAAACTTACCGCATCGCTGCTTAGATGGGTAGTTAAAATGGTTGAATAGCGTTTTCTCAGGGATGAGAAACATTCCTCCGTATTGTCGAACTGGTGTATGGTTAGCCATTTGGCCGCACTGGATGAACTCCTGGCCCCCCATTTCTTATGAGGCGGGATCCTGGTGTTCAGAATAAAAATATCCTGTACCCCGACGGCATCGGCTGTACGCATCACAGCCGAAATGTTGTGCGGATCAAACACATTTTCCAGCACAACCGTGATGTTTCCCTGTCGTTTATGGAGAACAGAGGTTAGCCTTTGTTTTCTTTCCGGGGTCATTGAGATTGAGGTCTTTAGCTTGCAAACTTCGTTAAAATAAGTATATTTATCAGTGGCTTGAACAAGTTTCTGTTCATTCGAGCCATAAAAATAAAAATCAACCTATTAATAATTAGAACCAATAGGCACATAGAAACACAGGTAAACACATAGTTAATGCATCCCCATCTGTATGTCTAATTCTTATGTGGTTCCAATAAAAAAATATTAATGAAATATCCTCCTGTTCAGAATTATATCAACGGATTCATGGTTAATGCTTCTTCTGACCGGACATTACAGGTCATTTCACCGCTGGACGGTAATCTATTGTCAACCGTGCCGATGTCAACAGTAAAGGACCTTGATAATGCGGTGAAGGCCGCCAAAGCAGCCTTTCCTGCGTGGAGTAAAATGCCGATCAAGGAAAGGGTCCAGGTTTTCTTCAGGTATAAATATTTACTGGAAAAAAATTTAAAAGAGCTGGCAGATCTCTGCACCGAAGAAAATGGAAAGACGTATTCAGAATCGGTTGCTGAAATAGAAAAAAGTATTGAGTTAACGGAATTCGCCTGTTCCCTGCCCCAAC
>CAZEZE010000149.1:0-6687 GCA_964516445.1 uncultured Chitinophaga sp.
GGGGAACCCTTGGATTTACCTGGGCGATGATATGAGTGGCCGTATTCACGGCGCTCCGGGCAATATCCACGGATACACCCAGGGAACAATACCCGTGCTGATCGGGCGGGGAGACCTGCACGATCGCCACATCAATATGCATCTCCCTTCTGAACAGGTCGGGAATATCACTCAGGAAAACAGGAATGAAGTCAGCCCTGCCCTCATTCACTGCCTGGCGAACGGTCTGGGAAACAAACATGCAATTGATATGAAAGGATCCGGCATACTGTGGTTTTTCCAGCTCGATATCGCCCTGCACGGTGATAAAAGTGAGCTCTACATTCCTGAGTTCCGGGGCCCGTTTGGCGAGTTCCCTCATCAGGTAAAGCGGGGTCTGGGCACTTCCGTGCACAAATACCCGGTGGCCTGATTGTATGACGGACAACGCTTCCTGGGCGGACTTATATTTGACGGGTAATTTCATGCGGCAAAACTATTGGGTATACCAACACGGGAAGATGATAATATTTAATGGGTAAAATGACAAGGATCAGGGTATTTAACGGGTTACCAGCCATTCCAGCGCTAGTTCGTACCCTTTCAGTCCCAGGCCGAATATGCTGCCTGCCGCCTTTCCGCTTACATGGGATAATTTGCGGAACTCTTCCCGCGCATGCACATTGGAAATATGCACTTCCACCACCGGCGCGGTAATGGCCGCTACCGCATCCCCTATGGCAACGGAAGTGTGGGTATAGCCCCCGGGATTGAGAATGACGCCGTCGTGATCAAAGCCTACCCGCTGCAATTCATTGACCAGTTCTCCTTCCACATTACTTTGGAAATAATGGATGGAAACCAACGGGTATTTCTTTTGGAGTGATTCAAGGTATTGCTCAAAAGGCTGGTTGCCGTAAATATCCGTTTCCCGCTTACCGAGAAGGTTCAGGTTGGGGCCGTTGATGATCGCGATCTTCATGACCCGAATATAATTCAAATAAAAAAGCTGCCGAAATCGGCAGCTTTACGGCGACTGGACGCCTTCAGTTATATATTATTACGATAAAGTCTTTGCATAGCGGCCTGACGCATTTTTACAATGTGGCCTGACGGATATTAATACACCGTTACGATCGGCACGGTCTTCACCAGCACATTATCGTGATAGAAATTCACTTTTTTCATGGACCTGTCCTTGGGAACCGCTACCATTGATACCGGTATGCTGATCGCTTCGGCCGGACCTTCCCGTTTTACATTGAAATAAACGTTGAGGGAGCCGTTCACCAGTTCGGTCTTTTTGAACTTGACCCGGTAGCTGTTGTGAATGGTTTCCACTTTCGCGGCCAGCACCAGCTGCTCTTCAAAACGGGGTCGAAGCACCGAATCATGTTCCGGTTCGAAATCCCTTTCAAACACATCTTCACTGGTCACCACCCAAAGGTTAAAATCTGAACGGTCAAAACTATTGCTCCGGAGTTTATAACCGGTCAGTTCCACCACATCCGTTGCACCCGGTAACTCATTTTTCGGAATACTGAAAGCAGTGAGTATAATTCCTGCCAGTACCATTAGGATTATCTTTTTCATAGCCAATCTTTTTATTAGTACAAAGGAACGAAGGCTAACAGGGCCAGGAAAGGGTATGCTGTATCAACTGTAGTTTTCCTGTACCAAACTGTAGTTAGCGAACCAGGAGTTTTACAACCTCCACACTAACAATTGTTTGTATAAAAAATGTTAACCGGGGAAGGAGGTGAATGACTCCAGTATCTGGCTTTGGCGGAGGGTGTGTAGCGTGATTCCGGGGCCAGGTTTTAAAAATACTCCGTGTCTCTCTGTAGTAAAATTTTGTTTCACGCAACGACGCAAAGAAATCGCAGCGACGCAAAGAGAAGCCGCTCTGCATTAACTCTGTGAAAATAACTCCGTGTTCTTCTGTGTTGAAATAATGAGCAGATAAAATTAATTCTTCCCCGCCTTTATCATTTCAATGAATTCATCGAAAAGATAACGGCTGTCATGCGGCCCAGGTGTGGCTTCCGGGTGATACTGCACGGAAAAAGCGGGTTTGCCTTTTACACGGATACCCTCAATGGACTGGTCGTTGAGGTTTACATGGGTGACCTCGATATGAGTAGCCTTTTTAACAGCTTCCGGGTCCACACCAAAACCATGATTCTGTGTAGTGATCTCGGAACGTCCGGAGATGATATTCTTTACCGGGTGATTCAGTCCGCGGTGACCATGGTGCATCTTAAAAGTGGGAATATCATTAGCCAGGGCCAGTAACTGGTGACCGAGACAAATCCCGAAAACCGGTTTTTCTTCATTCAGTATTTGTTTCAGGGTAGCAATGGCATAATCCATCGGTGCCGGATCGCCCGGACCGTTCGAAATAAAATAACCCTGTGGCTGGAATTGCTTCACTTCTTCCAGTGCGGTTTTGGCGGGAAATACTTTTACAAAAGCACCCCGCTCAACCATACAGTTGAGGATATTCCGTTTTACGCCGTAATCCATGACCGCGATACGGATGGCTGCATTTTTATCCCCGAGTTCATACGCCTCTTTGGTGCTGACCTTCGAAGCCAGTTCCAGCCCGTCCATATTCGGGGTTTCGGCTAGTTTTGTTTTCAATACTTCCAGGTCTGTCGTTTCGGAAGAGATGATACAGTTCATAGCACCTTTAGTGCGTACATGCGCCACCAGGGCCCGCGTATCCACTCCCTCTATCGATACGATCCTGTTTGCCTTAAGATAATCGTTCAGCGAACCATTTGCCATCTTGCGGGAATACTGGTCCTCGAGGTTACGGCCGATCAGCCCGTTGATCTTCACACTATCACTTTCCACATCTACATCCTTCACCCCGTAATTGCCGATATGGGCGCTGTTCATGATCAGTACCTGCCCGAAATAACTGGGATCCGTAAACACTTCCTGGTAACCGGTCATTCCGGTGTTGAAACAAATCTCTCCGGTTGTGGTACCGATGGCGCCAAAAGCCTGGCCATGGGCCACCGTTCCGTCGGCCAGCAATAAAACAGCGGGGATGGGTGAATTGAGCATGATTATATGGATATGTCCCTTTAAAACTCCCAATGAGTACCGCGGACAAATTGCGCAAATGTAAGTGAAAGCCGGGAGTTCGGAGTCGGGAGTCGGGAGTCTTTTTCCACCAGTACCTGACATTGTTCAACAAAGCAAACCGCAGATGATTGTAAATATCTCTATCCCTGAGTGGGCAACAAACGGAATAAGGGGGAAACCCCTGAAATAAACCGATCCGACTCCCGACTCCAGACTCCCGACTCCCGACTAAACCAAAGGCTCCTGCTGGCTCAAACAATGAAAACTCCCCAATCCCCAGATGATATCGGTGGAATCGATCCCCACCACTTCCCGTGTCGGGAAACATTCCTGGATGATCTGCAGCGCTTTCTCATCCCTCTCCGAGCGGAAAGTCGGAACGATCACTGATCTGTTGGCAATATAAAAATTGGCATAGGAACAGGGCAGTCGCTGATCTTCAAAGATCAATTCTTCGGGCATGATCAGCTCAACTATGTTCAGCTGTTTGCCATTGAGCAGCCTCATGGATTTCAGTTGTTGCAGGTTATGCTGCAACAATGCATAATTATCGTCCTGCTTATTCTCCTCGATCACGGTGATCACCGTGTCCTCATTCACAAAACGAACCGTATCATCGATATGCCCGTCGGTATCATCACCCACAATCCCTTCATCCACCCAGAGCACCTGTTCCATCCCATAATAATTACACAGGTACTCCTCGATCTGCTGTTGGTTGAGATGAGGATTACGGTTCGGGTTCAATAAACAGGCCGTGGAGGTCATCACGGTTCCCTTCCCGTTGAATTCCACAGAGCCTCCTTCCATGACGATCCCGGGGTGGTAAACGGGAATATTGAAATGTTTCCCGATCAGGGTAGGCACCACATCATCGAGATCGAAGGGAGGATATTTATTTCCCCATGCATTGTATCCCCAGTCCACGATCACTTTCTTTTGCTCCGCTGCAGGATTGATAAGAAATGCCGGCCCGTGATCCCTGCACCAGGCATCGTTGGTGGGATGAAAGAAGAATTCGACTTTGTTCAAATCAACATTCTCATTCTGCAGTTGACGGATCGCAAAGGCTTTCATCGTATCATCCGCCACATTGATGTTCACTTTCTCACCCGTCGTCAGCTCTTTGATGAATTTAGAATAAGCAGGATAGATCATATGGATCTTACCAGGCCATGATTCCGCCTTATGCGGCCAGCTCAGCCATGTGGCCAGGTGCGGGGCGAATTCGGCGGGGAAATAGTAGCCTGATTGTTTGGGGGTTATAAAGTCCGGAAGACCGGAAGACGGGAAGTCCGTAAGATGCTTCGAGTTCAAAGTGTACTTGTTTATTGAAGAGTTCTGCGTAAAGAATTTATCATTACAAGTATCTCTTCACATAGTTTATAAATTTTATCAAAATCATTATTCTGAATATAGCCTCTTTGCCGTGCCAGGTAAATACATCCCACTACCTCAATTCCGGAACGAAGAGCAATTCCCAGGAAGCGGCTGAATTCAGCATTCGATTGTCACGTTGAGCCTTCTGCAATATTTAATGAAACCGAATCCGCTGCTCTCTTTATTTGAGAAACAAGCACATAAATTTCATCCCTTGGAAATGTTTTTGTTACCTGGTTTACAATGTCCGACAAATCAACCGCTTTTTGCCACACGATCAGTTTCTCAAATTTGAATGCCATTACCGATGTTTTAAAAGTTAGAAAATAATACCTGTGGTAGCAGTATTATCTACAAACTTTCAGTCTTCCGGTCTTGCCGACTTCCTGACTTCCGGACTTGCCGACTTCCGGACTAATTTTCTTCATCCTCATCCAAGAATCTCTTTGTTATAGGAAGATAAGAATCAATGCGCCTGTCGCGCAAAAAAGGCCAGTGCGTTCTGTACTGATCGGTCTTCGAAAGATCAAGTTCCAGCACTTTCACCTCTTCTTCATCATGTGAGGCTTTATATAAAACCGTACCGAATGGATTAGAGACAAAGGATCCTCCCCAGAATTTCATGGCGCCGTTCTGTTCCAGTCCCACCCGGTTAACACTCACCACGTGCACCCCGTTGGCTACGGAATGACTGCGTTGTATGGTTTGCCAGGCTCCATATTGCTCTGTATTGGTGGCCTCATCCTGAGAGGTGGCCCAGCCGATCGCTGTGGGATAAAATAAAATCTCTGCTCCCATTAAGGCAGTGATTCGCGCCGCTTCCGGATACCACTGGTCCCAGCATATCAACACGCCGATCGTGGCGAATTTTGTTTTCCAGGCCTTATAACCCAGGTCGCCGGGAGTAAAATAGAACTTCTCGTAATAGGCCGGGTCGTCGGGGATATGCATTTTCCGGTACTTGCCCAGGTAAGTACCGTCCGCATCAATAACCGCCGTGGTATTATGGTAAATGCCCTGTGTTCTTTTTTCAAACAAGGAAGCGATAATAACCACTTCCAGTTCGGCTGCTATTTTCTGTAACGCTTCTGTGGAGGGACCGGGTACGGGTTCCGCGAGATTGAAATTCTCGTAATCCTCATTATCGCAGAAATAGAGAGAAGTAAAAAGCTCCTGCAGGCAAACGATCTGTGCGCCGCCGGCAGCCGCCTTCTTCACTCCATCGATCGCCTTTGCAAGGTTCTCTTCCTTTTTACCGGTACAACTCATTTGCACCAGCCCTACGTTTACTTTGCTCATAACCATCAATTGTGCTACAAAAATAATAGATTGAACCCAGCTCTGCGAGACATCCTGTCTCGCAATTGCATTATATAGCCTTTGGCTATTCTAATGTCTTCCTACGAAGCCGCTCTGCGAGACTTCCCGTCTCGCCGCTCCATTACATCGCACTGCCAATTTATCTAACGCCAATAAAAAAGAGGCTGCCTTTATTCATAGACAGCCTCTTTATATGGAAAATTGTTGGTTGCTTATTCAGCGCTTTTTTCTTCTTTTGTTTCCTCAGTTTTATCGGCAGCTTCTGCTTTTTTCTTAGCTCCGCCTGCACGACGGGTCTTCTTCGTGGCGGCTTTTGCCTCATCCTTACCCTTACCGTAGATCTCGTTGAAGTCAACCAGTTCGATCAGTGCTGTTTCAGCATTATCGCCGGTACGGGCACCCAGCTTGATGATGCGGGTATAACCGCCGGGACGACCGGCCACTTTCTCCGCTACATTGCTGAACAATTCAGTTACGGCTTCTTTATCCTGGAGGTAACTGAATACCACCCGGCGCTGGTGCGTGGTGTTGGACTTACCCTTGGTGATCAGGGGCTCCACATAAACACGCAGGGCCTTGGCTTTGGCTACCGTGGTTACGATACGTTTGTACTCGATCAGCTGGCAGGCAAGGTTGCTGAGCAACGCATCCCTGTGTGCTTTCTTTCTTCCGAGGTTTTTTACTTTGTCTCCGTGACGCATGACGTTTAGTTTTAATTCAGCTACACCGTGTCAGGAATTGCAGCCTACGTTTATGAAAAGCTTCAAGTTTCGAGCTATGAGCTACGAGTTTTTGGCTCACAGCTCGAAGCTCATGGCTCGTAGCTGATTTTACAGTTCACTCAAATCAACACCTAACTTCTGCAGGTCCATTCCAAAGTGCAAACCTCTTTCAGTAAGCACCTGCTCAATT
>CAZEZE010000150.1:0-6673 GCA_964516445.1 uncultured Chitinophaga sp.
AGGGCCATCGGTTCGTCCTTTTTACGGGCGGGATTTTAAAAATTTCCGCCTTTGCACAAAAATAATGCCGTAAATTTAGGCACAAAAGCAATTGCAGGGGTGCAACGAAGTCTTAAAATAATTGTTGTGTTAATTGGGCTGTGTAATCCATTATTTTTCAAAGCACAGGTGCAGGCTGGTTTCTTGGCTGACCGGGAGCAGCAAATCGTGAGATTTTTGAACCAGCAGGGTTGTTTTGCCCAGAAAAAGTCCCCTTTCTATGTACAATCTGCGGTTTTGAAATTTCCGGCAACCGGGTTTACTCCTTATTCTTTTGTAAGTGATCTTCATATTCCCAACCGGATATTTTCTCGTGTTCAGGGGATCACTTACCCGCTTCCGGCTTCCTATTATGCCCGGACACTGGGTTATTTCTGCAAACAGGAGCTGAGGCTGGAGAAGCTGACATCCGTCCCGCTGCGTTTCAGGCTGGGGTCATTGGAGTATACGGACCGGATGGAGCGGAAAGCGAATACGACAGTTCCAAAATAACCTGCTGTATGATCAGGTTACCTTGTTTTCTTTAACCGCTGTCCTGGTCGCATTTTTAATCAGAAAAAAACCAGTGACACCTGCCAGCAACGAAGCCGCCAGAATCGCAATTTTTGAATCCTGAACCGTAAGTGTATCGTTGAATGCCAGCAGGGTAATAAATATCGACATCGTAAATCCGATACCGGCCAACACCCCCGCTCCTGCCAGTTGGCGCCAGTTGACCGCCTCCGGTAATTTTGTGATCCGCAGCTTTATAGCCAGGAAACAAAACAGCAGGATACCCGCCGGTTTTCCGAATAGTAGTCCACCCACAATCCCCAAACTGTTAGTGGTAGTCAGGTTTTTACCTGAATCCGCATTCAATGGTATGCCCGTATTGGCAAGCGCGAAAAGCGGAACAATGATAAAGGCAACGGGAATATGTAAAAAATGCTGAAGCCGGTACGAGGGGGATCTTTCTTTCCCGTCTCCAAATGGGATCGCAAAGGCAAGTAACACGCCGGTGATCGTAGCATGAATGCCCGACTGAAGCATGCAATACCACATAATGATCCCTCCGGCGATATAGGGGAGAAGGATATGAACTTTCAGCCGGTTGAGGATCAGCAACAATCCAAAAATCCCCAATGCTGAAAAGAGCCATAATGTTTGCAGGTCATGCGAATAAAAAATTGCAATGATCAGGATGGCACCGAGGTCATCAATGATAGCGAGTGCCGTCAGGAAAACTTTTAGTGCAAGCGGAACTTTTTTCCCGGCCAGCGCAAGGACTCCCAGCGCAAAAGCAATATCCGTGGCCATCGGGATACCAAAACCATCCTGGTAAACTGTACCCCGGTTCAAACCGAAATGTATAAGGGCGGGTAGGAGCATTCCACCGACAGCAGCCGCCAGCGGCAGCATAGCATTGCGGATGTTGGATAACTCTCCGTCATATAGTTCCCTTTCAATTTCAAGACCAATAAGCAGGAAGAAGACGGTCATCAGTCCATCGTTGATCCAGTGTTCCAGGCTCAGGTTGAGTTTGACGGCCCCCGCTTCAAAACCCAGCTTGTGATGCCAGAAATCGATAAACCCGGTTCCGATGAAAATATTGGTCAGCAGCAAACTGGCGATCGTGCAGGCGATCAGAACAATGCCGCCGCTTTTTTCGCTGTTAAAAAACTCCCGGAATAGTTTGGTATCTATCATGATATCATTTCAAAAGATGACTAACATACCCGGCAGGCAGCAGTGCCGCACGAAAATACAACTATCTGTTGCCGGAAATATTGAAATGATAAACGCTGTGTGAACAGGAAGTTTTACAGCCTATTGAACAGCGAATAATGAATAATCAATAATTAATAATACAAAAGGGAAACAGTATGTATTAAGCGTAAAAACAATTTACGTTATCAAGGATTATAGAACTGCCACTTCCCGTCGGGCTGCACCAGGATCGCGATCTCACTCAGTTCACTTTCGTTGTTATTTTTGCCAACGGCCGTAATCACGTACCGGTACGAAAAGTGCATGGAAGAAAGTGATTCTTTCAGCTGGAACCCTTCGGGCATGGTCACGATCTTTGAAAGATACTTGGGCTGGTTGCCAAAGGTTTCATTGTGGGAGTCTGCCGCGTACTGGTACACTACATAATATTTAATTTCCACGCGGTTCCTCGGGTCGGGACGTACATTGAGCTGGATGAGCGAGTCTTCCGTGATCTTGCGCTCCACGATGGGCGGCCAGGGTTTTTCGTTGTCGATCCAGCGCATCGGGGGTAGCAACGCCGGGTATTTGTAATAGTTATCCCGGAGACTGTCGTTCCAGCCCAGCGGGTTGTTGTTAAAGGATTTGCTGCTGAAAAAAATACTTCCCTGCACATTGGGATAACGTCGCAGCAGTTTGATCTGGTTGGGGATCTGGTTGGGATTGTTCCAGGCGGCTTCCTTGCCACCGGCCCGGTAGATACCATGACCGATATAAATATGTTTCCCGTAACTGTGACGGCTCCACCAGTCCAGCAGTTTTTCATAGGCGATCTTATCGTGCCCGATCTCCAGGTATAACTGGGGGGTTACATAGTCGATCCATCCTTTTTTCAGCCAGAGCAGTATATCGGCATAGAGATCATCGTAATTGGTTTGTCCCGCCTTGCTGTCGCTTCCTTCCGGGTCATCTTTTATATTTCTCCATACGCTGAAGGGGGAGATGCCGAAGCGCACGGATCTTTTTTCAATTTTGATGACCCGGCTGAGCATCTGGATGATGGTATCCACATTGCTTCTTCTCCAGTCATCTTTTTTGAGTTTACTCCCCGAGTTCTTATAGGAAAGTTCATCAGGAAATTCCTTCCCGGGTATCCGGTAGGGATAGAAATAATCGTCCATATGAATGGCATCGACATTATACCGCCTCACAATATCCTTCACTACGTTAACGACAAAGAGCTGCGCTTCCCTGTTACCCGGGTCGAAATATTTTTTATCGCCGTAGGTAAGGAACCATTCCGGTTTTTGACGGGTGATATGATTGGCGGCGATACTGGCCGTGTTAACATTGAAATTGGCACGATAGGGGTTCAGCCATGCATGGAACTCCATTCCCCGCTTATGGGTTTCCTCGATCATGAATTGAAGGGGATCGTAATAAGGAGAGGGGGCCTGGCCCTGCACGCCGGTAAGCCACTGACTCCAGGGTTCATGTTCAGAAGGATAGAAAGCATCTGCCGCCGGTCTTACCTGGGCAACGATGGCATTCATCCCGTTTTTCTTATGTAGTTCGAGCTGGCGGATAAAATCCGCTTTCTGGGCTTCAGTGGTTGAATTGCGGGGAGGCCAGTCGATATTATCCACGGTGGCGATCCATACGCCGCGGAATTCATACTTGGGTTGGGCATTGACAAGGGTTGCGGCAAGCATTGCGGTGAACGCAAGCAGGAAGTAATTTCTTTTCATTCGGTGGAGATAAAACGCGAAAATAAGTCATTCACCGCCTTCCCGTATCTTATCCAGCAGGTCGCTCAGAATATTAGCATCTTTTTCTGAAAGATTCCCCAAAATGGCATCGATCTCATCCTGCCGGGTATCCAACCGTTCCAGGAGTTTTTTCCCTTTATCAGTTATAATAACGTCCACCAGGCGACGATCCGATTTGCAGGTCACTTTTTTGACCAGTCCCTTGGCGATCAGCCGGTCCACGATACGGCTGGTGTCACTCATCTTTTCGAGCATCCGTTCCCGTATCTGCAGGGTGGAAAGGGGCTGGGGAAAACTGCCGCGCAGGATACGGAGAATGTTGAACTGCTGCGCCGTTATATCCTCGGTCTCAAAGATGCCTTTCATACGGTCCCTCATCCACCCCAGTGTATATAGGAGATTGATCGCCGCTTTCTGGTGCGCGTTCCGGAACCGGCTTTGCTGAATATCGTTTTCTATTCCCATGATCATGTATCTGTTCCTTAAAAGTAAAAAGTTTCAGGCGAAGCCCGAGCCCCGGCCTGAAACTTTTGAAACAAATTCACGGTTTGACCGGATTAATTGTTGTAATAATACTTCTCTTCCACGATCTTTCCGTTCTTCCAGCGCTGTACGGCCAGTTGGCGGTAGTTGCGCTCCCCGTAATCCTTATGCGTGTAGTCGAACCACCACTCGGTAACGGCAAGGTCATCACTGACCAGGGAGTTCACCACTTTGGCGCCACGGAACTCAGTCAGCCCGTTCACAAAGGCTTCCTCGTACTGGCGGTTGACCGCCTTTCCTTCCCGCTGGGGGTAATTGTTGTCCTGCATCACCACATCTTCCGCATAGAATTTGTCAAAGGCGTCCAGGATCTTCCCTTCCAGGATCATCTGGTTAAGCTGATCCACGTTTGTTCTTAAGTCGCTCATAATAAATGTTTTTACAGGTTATTCAATGTTTGAACAGCAAAGTTAATGTTGCAACATTGAATCTCCAAAAAACAAGCTTCTTTTTTTCCGGGATTAGCCAATTCTTAACATTCTCCCGGCAGCAGCAGCCCGGAAAATCCCCTCTTTGTGGTATTGCAGGTAATTAAAAAAATCGTTGCTTTACAGTACCATTAAAACCCCACCGAACCATGAAACTGATTTCTGACTCCTTCCGTCATTTTTTTGAGGGCTTCACTTCGTTCTATACTTCGATCTTCGATGAAATGAAAAAGTGGTAACTGGTTAATTAGTTAATTGGTTAATTAGGCCCTTTTTGCAGGTGTTTCTATACTTTGTAAAGTATCCTCCTTGCTCACGGGAAAGGAAATCGATTCAAGTCCATATATTCTGCACCCGGTTAAAAAGCAGGGTTTCCAAATATTTATTTAAGAAATATTGCCCAGAGTAGGAGATCGCAGAATTGAGGACCTAATTAACCAAATAACTAATTAACGTTTCTCAACTCAGCACTCAGCTTAAAGATCGTAAACAAATGATGCGCCTCGTGCAGCAGGAAGAAGTTAAGCCATTGCAGCAATGAAAGTTTACCGTAGACCGGGTGCACGCCGGTTTTAGAATGATCAGCCTCCGGGAATGAAAGAATACCTGCTGCCATTTCCTTTCGCAGGGCAATGAAATCCTGCATGATCTCCCGAAAGGTCTTATGGCAATTGTCCAAAAAAATTGGATCGGCCTCAGCCGAATATCGTTCAAAAGAAGGGTTGTTCCCTTCGAGTATCTGCCTGATCCGGCCGGTGAACACATGCTGGTAGGTTTGCAGGTGCACGATATTTTCAAATACAGACCATTTACCCGCAACCACCTGCCGCCGGATCTGCTCTTCTGACAACCCGTCGATCATATCCACCAGCGATTTATGCTGGTACTGCAAACGGGTTGATATGGAGGATGGGATTTGCATTTACAGCGGTAACGATGAAAATACGAAAACTGGAAAAAGCTGTTGAATGGTTGTTGAACAATTGTTTAACGGTTGTTGAATAATTGTTTATCGTTTGAGTGGGATAAACCACATTCAACCATTTTCAACAACATTCAACAACTGTTCAACCACATTCAACCATATTCAATAACTGTTCAACCACATTCAACCCTTACCGTTCCCAGACCTTCGTTCCTTCACTGCAATTCGAACAGATATCGATGTTTTTCCGTCCCTGGAGGATCTGTTGTCTGAATTTACTGTATTCCCCGTTCTTCCAGATTTCTTTGAACGGCTTTTTCTTCAAATCCCCCAACTGGTGCTGCGCATCCTTGTCAAAACAACAGGGCGCCACCAGCCCGTCCCAGGTGATCACCGGGTCGTGCCAGAGCCGCCAGCAATGATTGGCCAGTTTACCCTTGAATGCATACCCGGTTTCTGTTTTGCGGTAACGGCTGTATTTATCAATGGTCGGGATGAGGTTGTTGGGATCGTTCTCAAAATCATAAACCTGTGCCGTTTTAAACCACACATCATCCACGCCTACCTCCCGGGCCAGTTTTTTGACTTCTTCAATTTGGTGTTCATTGGGCTTTACCACCAGGAACTGGAAGACCACAAAAGGTGTTTTGCTTTTCAGTTCTTTTTTCCACTTCACGATATTCTTTGCCCCTTCGATCACTTTTTGCAACTGCCCGCCCACCCGGTACTGCCGGTACACATCCTGTGTCGTTCCGTCGATGGATATGATGAGCCGGTCCAGGCCGCTCTCAATGGTTCGTTTCGCATTGTCGTCATCCAGGTAGTGCGCATTGGTAGAAGTGGCCGTATAGATCTTCTTCTTTGAAGCGTATTCGACCATATCAAGGAAGGAAGGATTGAGATAGGGTTCTCCCTGGAAATAAAAAACCAGGTATAAAAGTTCCCTGTGCAACTGGTCGATGGTCTCGCTGAAAAAATCCTTTTGCAGCATGCCGGTGGGGCGGGTAAAGGCCCTTAGCCCGCTGGGACATTCTGGACAACGGAGGTTGCAGGAAGTGGTAGGCTCAAAAGAAATGGATACCGGGTAGCCCCACTGTACCGGCCGCCGGGTCCACTTGCTCCAGTAAAAACTGCTCAGCACCTTCATGCCGTTCCATGCACGGCGTGGCGTGAGTTTGGAGAGCAAATTCAAACTATCCCTGCGGTTAAATCTTCCCATGGCCACCAAAGGTACAGTATCAGTTGTTTAGCCACCAATGGATTTGCCACGAAAACACACAAAA
>CAZEZE010000151.1:0-6648 GCA_964516445.1 uncultured Chitinophaga sp.
GGTCGACAACCCTTTGAAGGATGATATCCGCAAGTTCGAGGCACTCGGTACCCGGCCCTTTTTTATTGAACAGGCTATCGGCAAGGCGGTGGAGTTTCACGAAATGATCGGGATCGAAAGAAAAGAGAAGCGGCTGCACTACCTGAAGAATTACTGGATGGAGAAAGTAAAGGGTCTTCCGAAAGTAAAACTGAACACTTCCCTGCATCCCAAATGGGGTTGCGCCATCGGCAATGTGGGGATCGAAGGGAAAAAACCGGGTGAGCTGGACAACTTCCTGCTGGATAAATATAAAGTGCATACCGTCGCCATTACCTGGGAAAATATCGTGGGTGTAAGGGTGACACCGAACGTGTACACCACCACCAAAAACCTGGATGTGCTGGTAGAAGGGATCACCGCATTTGCCAAAAGCTGATTGTTGAGGCCGGACGGTAAGTATTGCATCCGGTGAATATTTTGTTGAACGTTATTATTACGGGTTACCGTGACAAACGTTTTCCTCTTCCTATCTTGTGGTATATGTCTGCCATTCTCATTAACCGCAAGATCAGCCTGCTCCAGGCCACTGCCATCAACATGATCGACATGGTGGGCATCGGGCCCTTTGTGGTAATGCCGTTAGTGGTGGGTTATTTCAGTAACGGGTTGTTTATCTGGGCCTGGATATTCGGGGCCATCACCGCATTGGTCGACGGAATGATCTGGAGCGAACTGGGCGCCCGTTACCCGCTTGCTGGAGGCACTTATAATTTTCACCGGATCGCCTTCGGTGATAAGGGCGGAAGGCTGATGAGTTTTTTATTTGTGTGGCAAACCTCCATTCAGGCACCGCTGGTGGTGGCCTCTGCGGCCATCGGGTTCTCGCAATACCTCACCTATATTGTAGATCTAACTTTCTGGCAGGAGAAAATCGTTTCCGGCGGCCTTGTGTTATTTGTGCTCCTGCTCCTTTACCGCAAGATCGAAACGGTAGGCAGGATATCCGTTTTGCTGGGCACGATCGTTATCCTTACGATCATCTGGATCATCATCAGCGGACTGATGCACCAGCAGCACAGCATACCGTTACTGCCAAAAGGGGAGGACTCTTTCTTTTCACTCGCATTTTGGGCGGCCGTGGCACATGGTTCACTGAAAACGGTATACAGTTACCTCGGCTATTATAATGTTTGTCATCTCGGCGGGGAGATCAAACGGCCGGAAGTGAATATCCCCCGCAGCATCTTCATTTCCATTTTCGGCATCGCGGTCCTTTACCTGCTGATGAATATCAGCGTGATGTCTGTGATTCCCTGGCAGGAGGCGCCGAAAATGGATAAATACCTGGTGAGCGGGTTTATGGAAAAATTGTATGGTCACCGGGCAGCCGTGATCGTGACGGTGCTGATCCTTTGCATTGCCATGTCTTCGCTGTTTGCCGTGGTACTCGGTTATTCCAGGATACCTTATGCTGCGGCTGTGGACGGAAATTTTTTCAAAGTGTTTGGCAAATTGCATCCTACCAAGCAGTTCCCGCATATTTCCCTGCTGGTGTTATGCGGACTCGGATTTCTTTTCAGCCTGCTGTTCCGGCTGTCGGAGGTCATCACGGCCATACTGGCCATGCGGATCGTGGTGCAATTCATGTCGCAGGCGGTGGGTGTGGCGCTGCTACGGAAGAAAACAGGCAAATTGGATCTGCCGTTCAGGATGTGGCTGTATCCATTGCCGGTAATCCTTTCACTGCTGATTTGGGGATTTCTGTTCGTCCATACCGGTTGGTTCGCCTTTTGGGGAAGCCTGATTGCGGTATGCGGGGTTATTGTTCACCTGGTGATTCGTTCGGCAGGGAAGTAATAGCATTCTGTATTCATCCTTTACATTCGGGAAATCCGGCATTTCAGTTCCTCCATTTTCCACATATCCACATACTCGATCGTTCGTGTAAAACGTTCCATTATTAATCTGTTATATTTGTTGGTAATCAAACCCCCGTGAATGAACCATCCCAAGGGAAAACTGATAGCCATCGGTGGCGCGGAAGATAAAGGAACAGACCTGGAAGCCGGTGAGATAAAACGCAATAACCTCAATTTTTTTGAGCTCGGCATCCTTCGCCGGGTGGTAGAGGAAGCCGGTGGTGTCACGGCAAGGATCGAGGTCATCACGACCGCTTCGATGATCCCCTACGAAGTTGGCGAGAATTACCTGAATGCATTCGGAAAGATCGGCTGCACCAATGTGGGGCTGATCCATATCCGCAACCGCCAGGATGCGATGGATGATACCCATATTGAAAAGATCCGGCACTGCGATGCCGTGATGTTCACCGGGGGAAACCAGTTACGGCTCAGCGTTACGGACGGTGGCACGGAGTTCCTCGCCATTCTGAAGAAACGATATATGGAAGAAAACTTCCTCATCGCCGGCACATCAGCGGGAGCCATGGCCATGGGTCATACCATGATCTATGAGGGTAATGCCACAAGGGCCCACCTGAAGGGCGAAGTTAAAATGACCACCGGTCTCGGTTTCATTCAATCAATCATCATTGATTCGCATTTTGAGAAAAGGGGCCGCTTTGGCCGGCTGGCACAGGCTGTTGCCACCAATCCTTCCGCTATCGGGATCGGCCTGGGGGAGGACACCGGTATGCTGATCACGGGCGGTAATAAAATGGAGGCGATCGGCAGCGGGTTGGTGGTGATACTGGATGGCCATGATATCGTTCATTCCAATATTGCCGATATCCCGGATGGCAACCCGGTTAGCCTGGAAAATCTTAAAGTGCATTTTTGCGAAAAGGGCAACGGCTACCTGATCCGCGAAAGAAAATTCCTTCCCGAAGCGAATGACGGCTCGGTGATCAGGAAACAGGTAGACGTTGAATAATGATCCGATCACTGCATTTGCACCGCCCGATCAACATTAACCAGGGCCTTTAAAGGCATTTCTTTCATCTTTCTGTTTTCATTTTATGGGTCTCCTGCCAAAACGGTCCCGGAAACCAGGAACTGTTAATTCCATGGCCATGCAGCTGCCCGGATGCCGCAGGCTAAGTGCATTCCGCCGCAGAATAAGGCTGTTGCGGTAAGTAGTCAAACTGCGTCATAGCTTTCCCTCCTAATCAAAAAACAAAAACTCAGGGTATGAAAAAGAAGCACATTTTTATAGCAGTACTGCTGATCGCCTCGGCATTTTCCTTCCGTAAACCCGGAGCTGACCGGATAACGGGAAAACCGGCGGCTCCTTCCGTTTCACTGGTGAAGATCGATCCCTCTACTTTCCTGGGCGATGTCGTGTACCTGACCACCGCACCGGTAACTTCCAAAGCCAGCGCGGAAGCCCTGGTATCCATTGATGCGGAGATAAAGAATAATGAGGGGAAGACCATTTACCTGGACAAGATCATGATTGAGATCACCGGCAATGGCAAAAATATCTCTAAAACATTTGAGCCGGATGCGGACGGTAAAGACACGATCAAGGCAGGCAAATCCTATTCCTGGCAAAACAGCAGGAAGTATCATGAACTCGGGGATGTGATCAAGTTTTCAGCGCCCTATCCCAACAAGATCACGGTTAAATTCTTTTTCGACGATTTCAGTTCACCCATGGTCGTCACCAAGAATCTGAAAGGTTATTTTAATACAGCCACAGGCGGCGCATACGCCTTCCCTGCAAAAGATGAAGACCTGCTGATGAATGAATACTGGTATGGGGATGCGGGTCATGGCGGTGGCGGACAGGTTTTTGCCTATGACATGGTGGTGATGGGCTGGGATGAGGAAGGTAAAAAATGGAGTGATAAAAAGCAGGGGAAAACAGCAGATAAGAATGAAAACTTCCGGACCTATGGCAAAAAAATCTATTCTGCAGGAGACGGAGAAGTGCTTTCTTTTATCAATGACTGGAATGAGGCACCGTCCACATCCGATACGGGTACAAAAGGCGGTAACAATATCAAGATCAATAACGGTACTGAAACTCTTTGTTACTATCATATGCAGAAAGGATCCATCAATAAAAACCTGCTGAAAGTGGGTGCTAAGGTCAGGAAGGGTGATTTTATCGGACTGGCGGGTAACAGTGGTAATTCCAGTGGTCCGCACCTGCATATCCATGCTATATGGGACCAGGACAAAGACGGCCAGGGTCCTTATATCCCTTTACAGTTCAGTAATATGTATGCCATAGATATAAAGGCGCTGAAGGAACCGGATCCGAATGCGGATTGGGTTAAGCTGAATAAGATGGGTCTTCCCTACATCGCGGAAGATGCCAATGGCAATTTCGGCAGAGCGCTTTTATGGCCCGATGCAAAGAAACCCTGCTGGTATCCTTATAACCTGAAGGAAATAGCCCGGCATGGTATACCCGAGAGCAAGTACCAGGAAGAGATTTCGAAGATCTGGAGTTGCGGTTATTACCCGGTATGGGTGGATGCCTATGATGTGGCAGGTAAAACCTATTTCAACACAGTCTTCCGTTATAATTCGGATAATTACCAGTTGGAAGTTCGTCATGATATGTCAGGAGCAAAATTCAAGCAGGAGTACGATATGTGGGTTGAGAAGAAAGGATACCGGTTACAGCAAATGGACAGTTATATCGATGCAGGCGAGCAAAAGTTCGCGGCGATCTTTATCAGGAAACCCGGATTGCCCGACCAGCAACCTGCTTATTTCGCGGCGACAGCGGAACAGCACCAGAATTTCTTTGAGGACCTGGGATCCAAAGGTTTTGTGCCGGTGAATGTTTCGGTTGTTTCTGTGGGGGGTAAACTGAATTATACCGCCTTCTATGAAAAAAGAAATACCGGTAAGGCTGTACTGAAGAGCGCGCTTACACAGGAAGAATACCAGACATGGTTTGATGATATGCTGGCTAAAAAGTATGAGCAGGTTTATGTCAATGCCTATCGTCACCAGGGGCAAACCCGGTTCTCGGTCATCTGGTATCAGAACGCGGCCTATCAAAGCTGGAATGCGACACGGAAAGCAAGTCCGGACGGTTACCAGGAAAAATGGGAGGACAACCTTTCAGACGGAAGGCTTACCCGTTGCGTGACCGGATACGAGGAGGGAGGCAAGCACTGGTTCGCGGCACATTGGTCGAAATAAGAAATAGAAAAAAGAATAAGAAGGATTGCTACACGGCTTTTACCAGGTAGTAGTTCTTCTTTCCTTTTTGTACCAGGATATACAGGTTGTGAAGCAGTGCTGAATGATCAACGATATGTTCAACCGATTCCACTTTCCTGCGGTTGATACTCACGCCGCCGCCCTGTACCATTTTCCGGGCTTCGCCCTTACTGGGAAAGATGGAGGTTTCGGCAAGAAAGGAAACAATATCAATGCCCTTTTCCAGCTTTTCTTTGTTCAGGTCGATCTTCACCACACCCTCCATTTGCTCCAGGTCCTCAATGCTCAGGCTTTCGGCCGGCGCATGCTGGTTCGCAAAAAGTTTTTGCGTGGTCTCCACCGCTTTTTCAAGCTCCTCCTTTCCATGAACAAGGCTGGTGATCTCCTGTGCCAGTGTTTTTTGAAGCACCCTTTCCGCGGGATTCATTGTATGCTCATGGATCAGCATCTCGATGGCATCTTTTGTCAGGAAGGTGAAGATCCGGATCCATTTTTCCGCATCGGTATCGCTTGCGTTGAGCCAGAACTGGTAGAACTGGTAGGGGGTGGTCCGTACGGGGTCAAGCCATACATTCCCGCTTTCCGTTTTTCCGAATTTCCCGCCGTCGGCTTTTGTGATAAGAGGGTTCGTGAAGACAAACGCTTCACCACCGCATTTCCGGCGGATGAGTTCAGTTCCGGTGGTCATATTTCCCCACTGGTCGCTTCCACCCATCTGTAGTTTGCAGTTCTTGTGAGTGTATAACCAGTAAAAATCGTAGCCCTGCATCAACTGGTAGGCAAATTCTGTGTAACTGATCCCGGTCTCTCCTTCGATCCTCTTCTTCACACTTTCTTTTGCCATCATATAATTCACCGTGATATGTTTACCTGCGTCCCTTAAAAAATCAATAAAGGAGATCTGCCGGAACCAGTCATAGTTATTCGCCATTTCAGCCGCATTCGGGAGGGCCGGATCAAAATCGAGGAATCGTTCCAGTTGTGCTTTTACCCCGGCCACATTTTTTTGCAGGGTATCTTCGCTGAGCAGGTTCCGCTCTTCACTTTTACCGCTGGGATCACCCACCATTCCGGTTGCTCCACCCACCAGTGCGATGGGTTTGTGTCCCGCCTTTTGGAAATGAACAAGCAAAAGGATCGGTACCAGGCTGCCTATATGCAAGCTGTCGGCCGTCGGGTCGAAGCCGATATAACCCGTTGTCATCTCTTTACCAAGTTGTTCTTCCGTTCCAGGCATAATATCCTGGATCATCCCCCTCCATCGTAATTCTTCGATCAAATTCATATCTAAACCAATGATTAGCAATTTATCCGCCGCAACAACGGCGAAGGCAGGGCAAAAGTAAGCCAGAATAGGATTGCGGGCTGAACAAGGCAATATTTTTCTAATCCATTCGTTTTCAATAGCTAGTCTTTTTGCTCCCGGGCCTATGTTATTACAGGGCTAAAGACTAATTTTACAGAAGCCCCGTACGTATGAAAGCGAATATAATTCAAACGCTTATCGAAAATTGTCCGAATG
>CAZEZE010000152.1:0-6636 GCA_964516445.1 uncultured Chitinophaga sp.
CGGATACCGTTCAGGCAATAAATCCACTAATCGACATTAAATAAAATAATTCTGGGAGTTCAGTTTGTAAACCCAATACATTATGTCCAATAAAATGTATTCCGGTTTATGAACTAAATTTATTTATAGATACAGTAGCACGAACGCACAACAAGATAGTGCCAAAAGCGGGGGTGACGGGCTTCTATGACAGAATTGCCCTTAACCGAACTTTAGTTTTTCAAATCAAAAGTAGCGCTGAAATACCCCACCTTCGGCAATACCCAAACCGTTACAGGCAACCAACAATAGAAGGATGAAAAAATTGACATTATTAATCATCAGTATTTACCTTACAGTGAATCTATTGGGGCAAGCTGTCGTAAACCTTATCAACCCAAACGACCTGAAAGATTATTTAAATAAACCGGCATTAGATTCCAAGGTAATCTACAGTATTGGCCTGGCAAAGGAGAAGCCATCCTTGTATCGGGATAAGATTTACAGAAACAAAACCTGCGACTATCTCATTGTCGTGAACCAAACACATGCCTCGAATAATTTCTACAGATCGTCATAAAAACAATACCTGAATGTGGCTTCGCTGGTGATTTTGGGCTTTGAAATTTTGAATTACATTATACATTAGCGATTACCATGTGGACCCCCACAGTCAGCTTGTAACAGCACCTGCAATACATTGGCTGTTCCGTGGTTAAATGAAGCGCCGCGGACAAACTATGAAGAGCTCACATAAATACTGTCCACAACATTGGCGGTAGACAATGGTGGATAACGCTTTACTCAAAGTTCATTATCTTGAAACACATTAACAAGGCCGGGAAGATGAATACCTTGAATCGCTACTGCCTATAGCCCGTACATTAGCGGTAAGTGTAAAAGACTAACGTATTACACAAAGCACAAATGACATTCATGAAATATGTGGTTCTTCTATCTCTGATACTTGTAGCATTTCTGACAGGTTTTGCATTTAAGACATTTAGGGTCAAACAAAAGACTGAAGATCCTAGCGAAATGAAAAAGCCGAATCGACCACTTGAGGAGGAGCACATTAGAAAAACAGAGGCAGCCTATGATCATGCCTGGCGGCAAGGAGATATTGAAGGTATAATGGGTTGCTTTACCGATGATGCAGTTCTTATAAGTCCTCGTGGCGATGTGGCCATCGGTAAAGAACAGATTCGCAATTTATTAAGTGGTTTTTTAGGGCGTGAAGCCAGGAACACAACGCATACGAGTCGAATTACCCGGATAAGTTTCGTTACCGATGATGTTGCTGTTGTGGATGGCGAGGCATTTATAGCGGGTTCGGAAAATTTATCCGCTTCGGTAAAACACCACAGCTTTACCGATATCCTGGTTCGCACAGGAAAGGGTTGGCTTATTTCACAAATCCGTGCCCATGAAAGTAATTAAGTGGACAAAAAGTATACTTGTTTTTGTATAGGAATATATCTGGCAAAATAAACATCTCACCACTACCCTGAATGCGCCTTGCAAGCTCGGATACCTTCACCATCTCTCACCTTCGCCAGCCAACGCGCAAGAATCAACGGGTTAAATGATATCCTTATATTTGAAGAAAAGTACCGCGGCACCTTCGCCTTGCATAACACAATCCCTGTCAAACTTCGGCGATCGAAGACTGATGATCAACAGCCATCCTGCCGATCTTATCTTTCCGAAGCTCTGGCGAAGAAAGGCGGGTAACCTTAACAAGATGAGCCACCCCCCAAGGAATACCTCAAAATTTTATCTTTAGGATTTGTAAACCTAACTAACCCAAATCGTATGAGAACCATATGCCTCTGTACTTTACTTCTTTTTTCCTACCCAACATTAACCGGTCAGAGCTTTATCAGAGGACCATTTACCAATAAGCACATCAGCTTACCCGTTGTCACTGATTTCAGTGGTGACGGCAAGTCAGACGTCGTGGGTATTTCCCGTTTTTTCAGTCCTGTTGGAGATCTCCGGCTTCACCGGAATTCCAGCCAGGCGGATTCCATCATTTTTGAGACGGTTGACCTTGGATTAGAGGCCCTGGGTGAACCCGGATCCGGTGATTTTGATGCTGACGGCGATATGGATCTAGTGGTTACAGAAAGTGAGGATAGTACGATCTTGATCCTGCTGAACAATGGGGATGGAACTTTTGAATCACATCCGCAATCTGCTGAAACTGCCCATAGTTTTCGGGCATCTGATATGGACGGTGACGACGATATTGATATCGTTAGCCTCAATGAAGATGAATTCTCTGTATTTCTAATGCTGAATGATGGACATGGAACGTTTCAATCCATGAGTGTTTTAACTCAGGAAGAGGACTTAAGCACCATAGAACTGGGAGATCTTGATGGGGATGAAGATATGGACATCATTGCAGGATATGATTACTTTTTCGATGCGAAAATCATCTGGTTACAGAATAACGGAAGTGGACTATTTGAGGAAAAACCTATTACCGATGCTGCTATCGGAGGCCTGGAAAACATTCAGATCGCCGATGTCGACAAAGACGGTGATATGGATATCGTGTACTCAAGCAGTTCCACTTCATCATTGCGATTCCTCAATAATAATGGCAACCAGGCCTTTTCCGAAACAAATCTTGTGAATGGCCTGGGAAGGATCAGAAGTTTTAATGTGGCTGATTATAACACCGATGGCATTATGGATGTCCTCATTGGTTGCAATGATGAAGATAATACCTACCATCAGGGATTGTCTTCCACCGCATTAGAATATTCTTCAGAAGTAATCTCGGGCATTCAGCCCATGTTTCACATTGTCAACGGAGATTTTAATTCAGATGGTGCCCTTGATGCCATTATCTCAAATAGTGATTTTTGGTGGATTACCAATCAACTGGAACAAGGGCATGTCGGTTTGACCGTAATAGATGATGCCGAATATGAAGTGTATCCTAATCCTTTTATCGACTATCTTCATCTCCCCATCAGTTCGGATGACATGTACATTTATGTATCAGATCTGTCTGGCCATCTACTCCGTCAGTTTAATGGAAAGACCTCGCCTGTTCCCCTGGCGGATTTGAAAGCGGGGTGCTACGTACTTTCACTCAAGGATCGTATGTCAGGAAAACCTGTTCAGACATCAATAATCATAAAAATTGAATAAGTCGATAAAGGCAGCTGTTATATGGTAAACGGCACACAAAATAAACACCGTGAGCTCATTGGCTTGACACAGTCCCACACTAGCTTCGGCAGTCATAGCTTGGTACAGATTATCGGTATTTGACCTGCCGGGCGGGTAGCATGGACCGGTTTCGGCATTATAAAACTTGTTACTATGAAAATTTACTTCCTTTTGTTATGGGTTTGCCTTTCCTGTCATATGAACGCTCAAACCTGGATCCGCCAAAACCCCTTTCCCAAACTGGCTGAATTACACGACATTGCCATGGATGGAGATTATGGCCTGCTCACCGGAGACCAGGGAACTCTTTTCACTACCACAGATGGAGGTATTACATGGGTGCCAAGGAAATCACCGGTGCCTGATGGATTTTTCCAGGCTGCATGCGTGGTTCCTAACAACTCAGGCCAGGCTTTATACGCCGGCGGATATGACCTGATTACTTCCAAAGACGGTGGCGAAACATGGGAACTGTCAGATGAAGAAGTCAACCTCATCTTCAAAATCCAATATCTCCCGTCCGGGATGATCCTTGTCCTGGACCAGGACTTTGGTTTGAAAAGCAGTGATGGAGGTCAATCCTGGGAACATTTTTCAATGCCGGGCACTAATATCTCTTCGGGTCATTTCACCAGTGAGATGAATGGCTGGGTGCAATATGGGGGATTTAATAATAACCAGGTTTGGGTGACGACCGATGGTGGTGATTCCTGGAATCTGCGCGATACCCTCAAATTTCCGATCATCTCCCAGATCCATATGCTAAATGATCTTACAGGATTTTTAGCTTCTCGGGATTTTGTGTATAAGACTTCTGATGGAGGTCAACATTGGGTGGCCATGCACACAGAGCCGGCTCAATCCATCCTCGATATGCATGTGGTCAATGCAAATGAAATCTGGACCAGCGAAAACAACGGCTTTGTTTTTTACACCTTGAATGGCGGAACCGATTGGTTTAACATCAATCCAAATATTATCAACAGCAACCGGGCGAATGCGATTTATGCAACGGATGAAGGGAAAGTCTGGGTCCCCGGAAAATATGTTTCCGTTTCCTTCACCGATGATTTTGGAGCATTTTGGTGGGACCAGATTCCAAATGTAAAATCCACTCTCTTTCAACCCCATTTTTTGGATGAAGAAGTTGGCATCATTGGTGGTTCGGAAGGTGGCTTATTAAAAACAAATAACGGAGGCGCTACATGGAATCCGGTCTTCTATTCGCCGGGTGAACATTTCTTCTCAGTCAAATTTTTGGACCCTCAAACCATCATGGCTGGTTCCTCCAGTGGAACACTTTGGTTAAGCTTTGATGAGGGTTCAAACTGGGGTACGTATACCATTAATCTTGGAAGTATTACAGATTTTCATGCTCTTGATTATTCTAATGTCATCGTGACAAATGAATCGGGAAAAATAATCAGGACGACTGACGGTGGTTTTAATTGGGATGAAGTGTACAATGATCCATCTGCCGTATTGACCGGCATTGATTTCCCTACAGAAACGCGTGGCTGGGCTTGCGGGTACCTTGGGCAAATTCTTTTCACCGATAATGGCGGGATGACCTGGGATCTTCAATACGCAGATGACCATAATCAATTTGAAGACGTTCACTTCACATCCCCTGATGAAGGATGGGTAGTTTCCTCCTCCTTTACGGACACCATTTGGCATACCACAGACGGAGGGGAAAGCTGGTTTTCCACCAAACTTCCCATCAGTTCTTTCTGGCATAGCGTGAGTTTTAATGATCCGGATACAGGCTGGGTAGCGGGTGGCGGCGCGGGATATGGGATCATCCTTCGTACAAATAATGGAGGAGTTGATTGGATACTGGATCATGAATCCCCGGAAGGTCTTTTCGGTGTTTTTGCAGTCAAAGGAAAAGAAACTGCATGGGCATGTGGTGTCGGTGGGAATGTGGTAAAATATTCTCCCTGTACTTTTCAACCGGAGCTTTCGTCACTTACCGGAAATGAAATACCATGCGAAAAAGATACCGTCACATACACCTTGCAATTTTCAGATGTAGATAATTTTGAATGGACGTTTCCGGCTGATTGGCTTGTCCTGGGCAACCCCAATACATCCTCCATCGATGTGATTGTCGGTATGTTGCAGGGAGTGGTAGCGGTTGCCGGGAAAGATGCTTGCGGTAATGAAGCCGCTTCACTATCCATACAGGTTAGCCCCCAGGCAGTTCCGGATGCAATAATAACTGATGTCGGCGGATCCCTGGAATGTAATCTCGCCGGTACTTTTTACCAATGGTATCTGGATGGTGCGATCCTATCCGGAGCCAATGATCAAATCTATACTCCAGTGGTGAGTGGTGAGTACTTTGTGGTGGTCACGATGCCTGCTTCGGGATGTGAAGTGCGGTCCAATTCCCTTCAGGTTATCGTCAGCCATACCGAGGATCCCAATGCTTCAAACCTTATCCTATATCCTAATCCGGCGGAGGATAAAGTATACTTTCGATTTGAGCCTATAGGTTTTGAACCTGAAACAATATCCATTGCTTTATTTGACCTTACCGGTCAATGCATTGAAACCTTTGGGGGATCTGAACCATTCATCAGTCTTGTGGGTATGGCACGCGGCCTGTATATTGTGGTTGTCCAAACCAGGGAAGGAACCTGGCAGGGCAAAATTGTGCATGAGTGATCGGGAAAGATTATAAAGTAAATGAATAATTGGAGTTAGTGCTTACCGGGAGAATGCCGGATGGCTCCGCTATAACCGGAAGTGAACAAATAGCCCACACCAAACCATGATGACCGAAGCAAACCCAAACTCGCGCCTGGAAATGTTTTCTGACGGTGTTTTTGCCATTGCCATTACCTTGCTCATTATTGAAATCAAGGTGCCGGCGCTCCACCTCATGCATTCCAACGGTGATGTCTGGAATGCGACCCTTCATCTTTGGCCCTCGTTCTTTGCCCTTTTTCTCAGTTTCACCCTCATTTTTATTAGCTGGTACGGGCATCATTCCCTGTTTGGCGCCCTCGATAAAACATCCAATCCGTTTCAGTTTGCCAGTGGCTTTTTCCTGCTCACGGTCGTCATTCTTCCATTTCCAACCGCCTTCATGGCCGAATACCTGAACACCCCGTATGCCCAACCCCCCATTGTATTTTATTGCTTTTGCTGCCTGGTGCATAACCTGGGATGGCGACTCCTCCTTACAAGCACCCAAAAACCAGTACAACTTGCAAAGACAGAATCGCATATTCAAAAAGTGAATGAGGCCCTAAAGAGCAACGGAGTGGGCGCCATTGCCAGTGTCGCCATCCTGGTATTGGCCTGGTGGCTCCCCTACCTTGCCTTAATCCTTAATCTGATGCTGTGGAGTTATTGGATATTTGTTTCAGCAAAAGTGAAAAAAGAGGTTTGAGCGCAGCAAAGACAAGTTGCCGCTGACGTTTCCTTCACCTTCATCAGCAAGTAACCCTATGACCA
>CAZEZE010000153.1:0-4620 GCA_964516445.1 uncultured Chitinophaga sp.
GAAGCGGGATAAATACGAAGAGTACCGCGACATTATTTATTACATGGCCGCGCAGATGATGCTGGAAGCGAACAAGACTGATGAGGCCATGGCCCTGCTGCAAAAAAGCACGCAGTTCACCGGCAATGATCCTTCGCAGCGTAATAAGGCATTTTTACAACTCGCAGAACTCTCTTTCGCGCGGAAATTATACCGCCAGGCTTACAACTATTACGACAGCGTGAACATGGCCGATCCTTTTATCAAGAACCCGGAAGAACTCACTGCCCGAAAGAAATCACTGGGTATCATCGCCACCAATGCCGAGATCATTTACCGGCAGGACAGCCTGCAGCGTATTGCCGCCATGCCGGAAGAAGCACGCAAGGAATATGTGAAGCAACTGGTGAAACAACTGCGCAAGCAGCAGGGACTGAAAGATGAAAAAACAGCACCGGCCGCTTCTCCTTTTGCCAACCCGGCCGAGACCCTCTTCCCCGGCAGTACTGTAAAGGGAGAATGGTATTTCTATAATGCAGGCAGCAAAAGCAGGGGATTGAATGAGTTCAAATCGAAATGGGGTAACCGTCCCAACGTGGATAACTGGCGGCGCAGCGCGGCCATTATGGGTATGACAGCCACTCCCGGCACTCAACCCGGGGGCAGCGGAGGACAAGGCGGCAACCAGCCTGCGGGAGCCACCGAACTGACCTATGAGGCGCTTTATGACAACCTGCCGCTTTCTGAAATACAGTTGAAACGTTCCAACGATTCATTACAGAATGCGCTGTTCATATTGGGCAAGGCTTATGTACAGGAGATCGAAGATTGCCAGTCGGGCACGGCCACACTGGAACAGCTTCGCAGCCGCTTTGCGGGATTTCAGCCAATGGATGAAGTGCTTTTCAATCTTTACTACTGTTACAACAAGAATGGAGAAACAGCAAAAGCAGAAGCGATCAAAAAGCTGATGACCGAAAAACATTCCTACAGCAACCTCACTACCATTGTAGCCACCGGCAAGAACCCCGTGCTGACACAAAAAGATGTGGCCACGAAAACCTATGAAGGCATTTACGATCTTTTTATTGAAGGAAAATTTGACCAGGCCCAGGCTGAAAAGAAAGCGGCGGATGAAAAATACGGCCGGCATTACTGGACCCCGCAGTTATTGTACATCGAGGCCGTGTATCATGTAAAGCAACGAAACGATTCGGCCGCCACAAGGGTGCTGAATGATATCAAAACCCAGTTTCCCAATACGGCGCTTGCGCTGAAAGCACAAAACCTGATCGATGTGCTGGCCAGAAGAAATGAGATCGAGGAAGAGCTCCGGAACATGGTGGTCACCCGCGCCACGGATTCCACCGTCGGGAGAACAGTGATCCCGGTAGTGACGCAGCCGAAAAAAGATTCAGCTGTTACACAACCTCCGCCCGTTGTGGTCAATCCGCCGCAGCCCGGAAAGGATACAACAAAAACGGCTCCGCCCAAAACAGCAACGGCTTTTGCCTATAATCCCAATGAAGCGCACTACGTGGTACTGGTATTGAACAAGGTTGACCCGGTTTTTGTGAATGAGGCGAAGAATGCCTTTGCCCGTCACAACCGCGACCTTTATCCCGGTAAAAATTATTCGACTGATTTATTCCAGCTCAACGATGATAACCGTTTGCTGCTGATCGCACCATTCAGTAACGCGCAGGATGCTGTTACCTATGTGGATGTGAACCGTCCCAAAACAGCCAATGAGATCATCCCCTGGCTGAAAGGCGGCAAGTATCATTTCCTGATCATGACCAATCACAACTTCGACCTGCTGAAGGAAAGCAAGGACCTGGAAGGGTATAAAGCGTTCCTGAACCAGTACTGGCCCGGGAAATTCTGATAGGGTTTTTCACGTTTATTAAAATGGAACACGGATGACACTGATCAGGCGGATATGCACGGATTTATTTTTTAGTTGGCAAGTACCCGTTATCATTTAGATTTTTTCTTTCCTGGCCGAACATTTGTTTACAGTTTAAAACCCAAAAGACGAGACAAAAAATCCGTTTAAATCAGCTCCATCCGCGTCATCCGTGTGCCATTCACCCGTATATTTTGGGAAAAAATTAATCCATGGCATCCCTTTACCGTGGGGGTTTTTCTTAATTTCGGTATTGGAGACAACACATGTAGAGACAACACATGTGTTGTCTCTACGACAATCATATGAAAAAAACCGTTCGGGTATTCTGGCGCATTTTCTTTTTTGGCTTTGCCGCATTTATTACCCTGGTACTCCTGGCCATCTTTGGGGTATTTGGCAGGATGCCTTCCCTTACTGAACTGGAAAACCCTTCCATCCTCCAGGCCTCCGAAGTATATGCCGAAGACGGCACCCTGATGGGAAAATATTATACGGAACGCGGCAACCGCAGCAATGTCAAATACCGTGATATTTCCGCGCATGTGGTCGATGCACTGATCGCCACGGAGGATGAGCGCTTTTACAAACACAGCGGGATCGATTTCAAATCCACCCTGCGAGCCGTGATCACGGCGGGCCGCCAGGGCGGCGGCAGTACTATCACCCAGCAGCTGGCCAAGGCACTGCTCGACCAGGGCAGCAGCAACAAGGCATGGAGGGTGATCGAAAAACTGAAAGAATGGATCATCGCGATCAAACTGGAAAAGAATTTCACCAAGGAAGAGATCATCACTTTATACCTGAATGCCGTTCCCTTTGGCAATAATATCTATGGCATCCGGAACGCATCCAGGACTTTTTTCCAGAAAGAACCGGACCGGCTGAATGTGGAAGAATCGGCCCTGCTGGTGGGGATGCTCAAGGGGAATACCATTTATAACCCCGTCCGTAATCCCAAGGCCGCGCTGGACCGGCGCAATGTTGTGATCGGCCAGATGGAAGTGAACGGCAAGATCACCCCGGCTGAAGCTACCCGTTTAAAAGCCCTCCCCATCAAACTGAATTACCGGAAAATGGATGAGAATACCGGATATGCTCCTTATTTCAGGGAAGTGCTGAAAGGTGAATTAAAGGAGATACTGAAGGATATCGAAAAGCCCAACGGCAAAGCCTACAATATCTATGACGATGGTTTGAAGATCTATACGACCATCAATCCCCAGATGCAGGAATACGCGGAAGAAGGAATGGCCCTGCAGATGACAGCGCTGCAGCGGGTGATCAGTTCCCGCAGGGATATGAAAGATGGCAGTATCTGGAAGAACCGGGAAAAGATCCTTGAAAAAGCGGCCAAAGAATCGGACCGCTGGAAGAACCTGGAGGAAGATGGATTAAGTGACAAGGAGATCAGGGCCAGCTTTGATGTGAAAGTGCCCATGAAAATTTTCGCCTGGAATACCCGGAGGGAAAAAGATACGGTGATGACCCCGATGGATTCTATCCAGTACCACCTGCAAATGGAGCAGGCCGGTTTTTTGGCGATGGACCCGGTTACAGGGGAAGTGAGGGCCTGGGTGGGCGGCATCAATTTTAAAACGTACAAGAACGACCACGTTAACCTGAAGACCAAGAGACAGGTTGGCTCCACGATCAAACCCTTTCTTTATACACAAGCCATGGAAGAAAGAGGATTCACTCCGGAAACGGATTGCGAAAATGTCGCACAGTTCTTTCCCGGCTCGGGCTGGGTTCCCTCCGGCAGAAAATGCGGGGGCGGCTCCATGACCATGGCTAACGCTCTTGCCTATTCGAAAAACTGCGCCACAGCCTATATTATGAAACAGGTGGGCCCTAAACAATTTTCCGATTTCCTCTACCGGATCAGCATACCCACACCGGTGAAGCCCTACCCTTCCATCGCGCTGGGCACCTGTGATCTTTCCCTGTATGAAATGCTCTGGGGCTATACCATGTTCGCGGGACGCGGATTTTCCACCCGGCCCTATTCGATCAGCCGGATAGAAGACCGGAATGGTAATGTGATAAAAAGATTTGACTACAGCGTTAACCGCAAGGAAGTGATCAGCGAAGTGACAGCCTATACCATGGCCCGGATGATGCAGGGAACGGTGGATAAAGGAACCGCCCGCGGTATGCGTACAAGAGTGGGTGCGGCGGAAATGGGTGGCAAGACCGGTACCACCGATGACAATGCCGATGCCTGGTTTATCGGTTATACACCACAGTTACTGGCCGGCGCCTGGGTGGGATTTGAATATAATTTCATGCGCAACACCAGCGACGGTAACTCCATCGCCCGCCCCATTGCCGAATATTTTTTCCGGAAAGTGCTGGCCGATAAAAAAATGGGGATCGAAAAGGATGCGAAGTTCATCCGCCCCGCCGAACTGGAGAACGAAATGAACAGCGCCGATATCATCATTAGCGATGAGGACCCCAACCCCGGCGCAGAAGGCGATGACCAGGGCGTGGGCACACAGGATGATTACAGTGATTACGGACCCGCCGATTCAATCGGCCCCGAATCAAAACCTATTGAAGAAGAAGAAAAGAAACCCAAGAAAGACACGGGCCGCGTAGCGCAAAAAATCCCGGCCATAAAGAATGATGAGGATGCCGTGCCGATCGGATCGGCGGTGAAAGAGCCGGAGAAGAAGAAGGGGCTGTTGAAGAAGATATTTAGTAAGAAGGAGTGACAGTCCTCAGTC
>CAZEZE010000153.1:4720-6634 GCA_964516445.1 uncultured Chitinophaga sp.
GAAGAAGGGGCTGTTGAAGAAGATATTTAGTAAGAAGGAGTGACAGTCCTCAGTCCTCAGTCCTCAGTCTTCGGTTGGCTGTCAGAAAGTTAGGTACATTTTAACCCCACGTAGTTTTCCTTGCATTTTACGTAATTTTACTTTAGCTTTGAATCCTGCGTTTTTAATGCAGGATTTCTTTTTCGACCACCACCCTTCCGGTATCCTCAAAAAGACCTGCGATTCGTAAGAATATCCCGGAAACTCCGCCATTTTTTTACAAGCCACTAAAGAGAACCCCATGTTCCGAACCTGTAAGCATTTTGCTGCACGCAGAATAGTTGCGTCTGCCTGTCTTTTACTTTTACTGAATACATTTTGCCCCGCACAAAATCCCATCGTTACCGAAAACGCTTTGCCGGGAAATCCTTCTTCCGAATGGGATATCAGCGGAGCCGGCGACCTGAGCATCCAGGGCTTTGCCACGGATCTCAGTGTGGACAATGGCAGTACCGTCGACTTTAAAATAAATGTGACGGATGGCGCATCTTACAATGTAAAGATCTACCGGCTGGGTTACTACAATGGTAATGGCGCAAGACTGATTCAGGACCTGGGGAATTTTACCGGCACTATTCAGCCCGCTCCTCTGACAGATATCCCGACCGGTTTGGTAGATTGCGGTAACTGGTCCGTTTCGGTTTCATGGCCGGTGCCTCCGACGGCGGTTCCAGGTATTTATATCGCACGGTTAACCAGGACCGTTGGTGGCGGAGCCAGTCATATCGCTTTCGTGGTAAGGGATGATGACAGTACGGCCGACCTGTTATTTCAAACTTCAGATGCCACCTGGCAGGCCTATAATGTTTACGGCGGCAACAGTCTCTATGTAGGTTCAACTGCCTTTCCCGCCGGACATGCGGCAAAAGTTAGTTACAACCGTCCTTTTATTACAAGAGGCGGCGGCGGCGGAAGCGCTTCTTCCGAAGACTGGCTCTTTCACGCGGAATACCCGATGGTGAGATGGCTGGAAAGAAATGGCTATAACATCAATTATGCCACTAATATCGACGCGGCCCGCAATCCCAGCCTGATGCAGGACCATAAAGTTTTTCTATCGGTGGGACATGATGAGTACTGGTCAAAGGAACAAAGAGATAATATTACCGCCGCCCGCAATAACGGAAAGCATCTTGCCTTTTTCAGCGGCAACGAAGTGTACTGGAAAACAAGATGGGAGAACAGCATCGATGGCAGCAATACACCCTACCGTACACTGGTCTGTTATAAAGAAGGCACCATGGGGGAGAATACCTGCGGTTCCAAATGCGATCCGTCACCACAATGGACAGGCCTCTGGAGAGACGGATGTAATCCACCCTATCCTCCCAATGATGGTTGTCTCCCAGAAAATGCACTGACCGGGCAGATCAGCTGGCTCGGCGCAAACGGGGCCATCGAAGTTCCCTACAATCAAAAGAACCTCCGCTTCTGGAGAAACACCACTATCACATCATTGAGTCCCGGACAGGTGGCCACCCTTTCCGGCAATACACTGGGGTACGAACTCGACTGGGAACAGCCCAACGGCCAATACCCTTCCGGCAGGATACTGATGTCTTCCACCAATATCTCCGGTAAAACGCATAAACTATCTCTCTACAAACATACTTCCGGTGCCTGGGTATTCGGGGCCGGAACAGTACAGTGGTCGTGGGGACTGGATGCCGTTCACGACGGAGCAAGTTCATCTGAAGATCTGAGAATGCAACAGGCCACCGTGAACCTGCTGGCGGATATGACCGTTCAACCCGGAACACTGCAGCCCGGACTGGTTTCTGCGACTGCATCAACGGATATAACCGCGCCGGTATCGGTGATCGCTTCACCATCACATACGGCTTCGGTATTCAACGGAATGCCGGTTACCATTAC
>CAZEZE010000154.1:0-6610 GCA_964516445.1 uncultured Chitinophaga sp.
TATGTACATGGCCCTGTGACCAAGATCGGGAACAGTAATTTTATTTTCCCAATAGGCAAATCACCAGCAGGTTACCATCCCGTGGAGCTCAGTAATATTTCCGCTTCTGAAACATTCACTGCAGAATATATCCGTTCCAGCGCCTCTGCTTTGGGTTCGGCCAATTCACCCCTTACCCATGTAAGCAATTGCGAATACTGGGATGTGGACAGGGCCGGTTCTGCCACTGCCAATGTATCTCTTTACTGGTCTGCCAGCAGCGGTTGCAATGCGTTCCCCTATGTGACCAATCTTTCCAGCCTGCGGGTAGCCCATCACAATGGCGCTACCTGGGATGATAACGGCAATATTTCAACTTCGGGTGGCACAGGTTCTGGTAGTGTGACAAGTGCAACAGTTAGTACATTCTCACCATTCACACTGGGTGCAGTTAACTTTAACCCGCTGCCCGTGAAGTACAGCAATATCAGGGCCTACGAGAAAATGAACGGCATACAGATCGACTGGATATCTTACAGCGAGCTGAATGTTGACAGGTATGTCATTGAACGTTCATCCAACGGCTCTGGTTTCTCTGCTATTGGTGAAGTGATGGCGCTCAATACTTCCAATCAAACTCCATACGCCTTCTTCGATGCCAACCCCCTCCCCGGTATCAGCTATTACCGGCTGCGGAACCTTGATATGGACGGAAAATCGGGCTATAGCAATGTCGTACGGGTTGATCTGCGCAAAGACAATAAGGATATCACGTTGTACCCGAACCCGGTTCGCAGCGGCGGTTATATTTCCTATGGCAGCGCCAACATTGCTAAGGGTAATTATTCAGCGAGAATATTTAATGCAGCTGGACAGCAGATGTTTATCCAGAAATTCAGCCATAACGGCGGCGCGATCAACCAGACCATTCAATTACCTGCCTCCGTGCGTTCAGGATATTACACCCTGCAATTGGAAAATGAAGGAACTAAACTGGCAGCTAAGACATTTATGGTGCAGTAATATAAACGTATACTTCTAACTAAAAGGGCCCCATTGGGGTCCTTTTTTTATATCAAATTCGCAAGTGACTTTTTAGTGTTTAATGAATTTACGGGAAGATATCATACCCTCTCCGCTGGTAACCGATAATATGTATCCACCTGATGACAGTGTACTCACATCAATACCAATACTGGCATGACCTGCAGCGATGTTTTCAGTTTGTTTTAGTACAGTCTTTCCCATCATGTCGGAAATGCTGATCATCACCAGTTCTTCTTTGCGCTGTATAAATGACAGGGTCAGTGAATTTACAGCCGGGTTGGGGAATAACCCGATCCTGGTGGTCACATGGTCAAGGTCGAACCGGAGAATCTTACTGTAAGTATACCCGGCATTCTTATTTACCAGTTGCAAACGGTAAAAGATCCTTTGCTGCAGGAGATTTCCCACCCCTATATCAGCATAAGAATAATCGTTCCTGTTGTTGCCTGCACCCATCACGGTTCCGATCACAACGAAATGTATACCATCAAAACTACGCTGTATATTAAAATGACTGAAATGCTCTTCCTTTTCCGTTTTCCATTGAAGACGGGCGGTCTCATTATTCAATACTCCGCTGAATTGAAGAAGGTGTACCGGCAATATCACCCCGAAGCTGTTGATCTTCCAAAGATCATTCAATGCACCGGTTGCGGCACCATCAAATCCGTATCCGCCGAATAGCCAGAGATTACCATTCCCGTCCGACCAGGATACGCTGCCGTTTCTGGACCCGGATTTATTCATGCTGTCGGGCATACCCTGTGTACCATAGATCCCCACCTGGTCGATCGTACTGTCCCCTTTTACCCATGTCCATTGGTTGCTGGCAATATTGTATTTCCAGAGGTCATTCAGGTAGCCATTGTTGGTTGCGTCATATCCATAACCGCCATAAACCCACAGGTCACCGCCGACATCCTTCCAGGAGCTGCTGATATACCTGGACCCGGGTTTATTGTTTGCAGAAGGTACACCCGGACTCCCGTAAAAAGCAACCTGGTCAATTGTTTTATCCCCGCTTACCCAGGTCCATTGGTTACTGGAAGTATTGTATTTCCAAAGATCATTCAGGCTGCCCAGGTTGTTTTCATCATAGCCATAGCCCCCGAATAACCATAAATTCTCATTATGGTCTTTCCAGGAGATGCTAAGAAACCTGCTGCCTGGGTTATTGGAAGCATTTGGTATCCCCTTAGTGCCATAAGTTCCTTTCTGGTGTAAAGTGCTGTCCCCTTTTACCCATGTCCATTGGTTACTGGCAATATTGTATTTCCAGATATCATTCAATTCACCATGGGTATTATTCACAATACCATAGCCACCGAAAAGCCAGAGATCCCCATTTTGATCCGTCCAGCTTTGGCTGCAATACCGGGCACCCGGTTTATTGGTTAAAGCGGTAACGCCCTGCACCCCATATATAGCAGGCTCATCGATCGTTTTATCACCGTTTATCCATGTCCATTCATTGGAAGAGACATCATATTTCCAGAGTGCATTCAATAGGCCGATCGCATTTTCAGCATATCCATAGCCACCGAACAGCCAGAAGTCTCCATTATTATCCACCCAGGAAATACCAGAGTAAGTTCCACCGGGTTTATTGTATGTGGAACCTGTACCCTGAACGCCATAGCTACTGTACTGGTTGTGGATGCTGTCGCCCTTCATCCAGGTCCATATATTGCTAAGAGGATTGAATTTCCAGAGGTCGTTGAGAAAGCCGGACCCGTTGGTTGTAAGTCCCATTCCCCCGAATAACCAGAGGTTGCCTGCCTGGTCCCTCCAGGTGCTGGAAATACTTCTTGCTCCAGGTTTATTTGCGGTATGAGGAATACAATTTGTACCGTATACACCTGATTGATCTACGATATTATCTCCTTTCATCCATGTCCAGGGAGTTTCCGGAATGATCTGGGAAAATGAGGTGGTGGCAAATAACAGAAACGCCACAAAAACTGCTGTGGTTTTCATGATAGGATGGAATTGGATTCATACTAATCTAATCCAATTTGCCGGCGGTTACAAGTAAAGGAACAGGTGAAAAACAGGTATAAGGTATAACTCTTACCGATAGGCAGATTTAACTATTAGAAAACCGGGTTTTAGGAATAATAAAATGGCTAAAACCCTTACCAGTAGCCGGTTACAGAACAACAAAGCGGCCTGTTTTTTCAGCATCTAAAAATGAAATCACCGTAGTTTATCCAGCGACTTCACCAGTTTTTCATCCTTGCGGATATTGCGGAAAGCCAGGTAATAACCGGCCAGCACCAGGAAGGGCAGGATACAGAAAAGTGCAAGGGTGCTTTTGGTCATGTTGTTCAACTGGAGAATGTACAATACAATGACACCCGTGGCCAGCAGGAGGCCAAGCAGGCAAAGTTTCATTTGCAGTTTGCGGTCCTTATATAAAAAGATAGTGGCCGTTGAAAGCACGAGCGAGGCGCCGGTACAGACCAGCAGGAGAAAATTGCTGTCTGCTTTCAATTCTTTATCTGCGAGTATGCCTTTTTCCATGATCTTCCCGGTGGCAAAGGGAAACATGAAACACAATAAAGCGGCTACGGTTGCCAGGAGCAGCCAAAGGGTTTGTTGACGCTGGATCATACAAATTCGTTTTGTGGTTTACAATTATCCCAGTTCAGGGTACAGCGGGAAATGCCGCATAAATGTCTTTACTTCCTCCTTTACGGAAAGTACCAGGGTCTCGTTATCCGCATTCTTAAGCACCCGGTCCACCATCTCCACAACCGTTTCCATATCTGCCTCATTCATCCCTCTTGTTGTAACGGCCGGCACGCCCACCCGGATACCTGAAGTTACAAAAGGAGATTTGTCATCAAAGGGAACGGCGTTTCTGTTCAGGGTGATATGGGCCCGGTCAAGGGCTTCCTGCGCTTTCTTCCCGGTGATATTCTTATTCCGCAGGTCGATCAGCATTAAATGGTTGTCTGTTCCGCCGCTGATGAGGTTATATCCCCTGCTGACAAAAGCTTTGGCCATGGCCTGCGCGTTGGCGATGACCTGTTTGCCATAGGCCGTAAAATCATCCTGAAGGATCTCCCCGAAAGCAATCGCTTTCGCGGCGATCACATGTTCCAGCGGCCCGCCCTGCGAACCGGGAAAAACGGCAAGGTCCAGCAGTGAACTCATCATACGGAGATTACCCTTCGGGTCCTTTATTCCCCAGGGATTCTCAAAATCATGACGCAGCATGATGATACCGCCCCTGGGACCGCGCAATGTTTTATGCGTGGTGGAACTTACGATATGACAATGATCAAAGGGATCATTCAGCAATCCTTTGGCAATTAAACCCGCGGGGTGCGCGATGTCGGCGAAGACAACAGCGCCGGTCTCATCAGCCACGGCACGGATACGTTTATAATCCCAGTCGCGGCTATATGCCGATGCGCCACAGATGATCATCTTCGGTTTTTCCGCTCTTGCGATCCTCTCTAACTGATCATAATCCACAATCCCTTCCTTTGTTACTCCATAATGAAGGGCGTGGTAGGTCTTGCCGCTGAAATTGGCAGGACTGCCATGGGTGAGATGGCCCCCCATACTGAGATCCAGCCCCAGGAATTTTTCACCCGGTTTCATCACCGCGAGAAAGACCGCCGCGTTGGCCGAGGCGCCGCTGTGCGGCTGAACATTGGCCCAGGAACAGTTGAACACTTTTTTCAGCCGTTCGATGGCGAGCGTTTCTATTTCATCCACCACTTCACAACCGCCGTAATATCGTCTGCCGGGATAACCTTCCGCATATTTGTTGGTGGGCACGGTACCCATCGCCTGCATCACCTGCAGGGAGGTGAAATTCTCCGATGCGATCAGTTCAATTCCATAGCGCTGGCGTTCCAGTTCCTTTCTGATGAGGTCGAAAACAAGGGTATCTTTTTGCATGGCGCAAAATTAAGAGAGTGGGGGCAATCCATGCGGTTAGGTATTGAATAAGTTTGAAATTATGCCAGGCAGAGAATCTTTAGTTATTTCTCGAAGTGCTAATGGCGTATCGCAGCGTTCGCCGCTAGAACTAATTAAGGGGAGATTTACAGCGAACGCGGAGTATGTGGTTGATTAGTAGTCCCTGTATATGCGGAAGGCATATAAGCAATTTTATTACTCCCTGCCTTTGTGTCTTTGTGCCTTTGTGGCGCAAAATGTATTTTTTGAACCACGGAGACACGGAGATACACAAAGTCGCTTTGTGATCCTCTGTGTCCCCATGTCTCCGTGGCAGAAAATGAGGCACCACCTGCGGGTAAGCGGCCTGGTCCCGTTTATTTCAAAAGTCTTACTTTCGTTGGCTTTTGCCCCCCGACCCGGAAGGGAAAAGGGAAGTATAGAATGAAGCTGGAGCAGATTCAGCTATTTTTTATTTAAACAGTTCCTCGAAAGGAGCGAAAAACGCCGCAAGGCGGTTCAAAGGCGATGAAGGCAATCATACCAGTAGCAGGCGCGGGCACCAAACTGCGACCGCATAGTTATACGCAACCCAAGGCCCTTATTCCCCTGGCCGGTAAATCAGTGCTGAGTATCATCATCGATCAGCTGCGGGAGGCGGGGATCACCGAATTCATTTTTATCGTTGGCTACCAGGGAGAGAAGATCCAGGATTATGTAAAGAACAAATACCCGGGTCTGAAAGTGCATTATGTGAAGCAGGTGGACAGGCAGGGAGTGGGACATGCCATCCGGCTGACGAAGAGTATTGTCGGTAATGAAGAAGTGATGGTGGTGCTGGGCGATACCATTTGTGAGTATGATGTAAAGGAAGTGGTGAGCAGCCCCTGGTCGATGATCGGTCTGCGTAAAGTGGATGATCCCAGGGATTTCGGTGTCGCCGAAACGGGGGAAGATGGTTTTATCACCCACCTGGTGGAGAAACCGCATATTCCCAAATCCAATATGGCTATGGTGGGCGTGTATAAGATCAAAGAAACTGAACAGATGTTCCAGTGCCTCGAAAGCAATATCCGGCAGGGATTGCGCAGCCACGGTGAATACAGCCTGACCGATGCGCTGGATTGCATGATCAAACTGGGCTGCCGGTTCAAATCTTTTAAAGTGGAGAACTGGTTCGACTGCGGACGAAAGGAAACCCTGCTGGAATCCAATGCCACCCTGCTGAAAAAATTCGCCCCGAAAACGGATTCCCGTTTATTCGAGAATACGGTCATTATCCCACCCGTCAGCATCGGCGAAGGATGCAATATCAAAAATTCCATCATCGGTCCCGATGTGGCCATCGGCGACAACAGCACCATCGATTATTCCATTATTAAGAATTCCATCATCGGCTCCTTTTCCGATCTCTTTGATATTGTACTGGATTCATCGGTCATTGGCAGCGATACCCATCTCCGGGGTGAAAGCCGCTCATTGAATATCGGGGATAATACGAGTATTGATCTTGGATGATCCCCTGTTCAAATAAACAAGATCCAAGATACAAGAACCAAATAAGCACCAAATTGGAAATTAAAAAAGCCTCCGTAGGATGAGATTTTTCTAAAAGTTGAGGAGTCGATTTTGAATTTTTTACTTTTTAATTTATTTGGTTCTTGTATCT
>CAZEZE010000155.1:0-6568 GCA_964516445.1 uncultured Chitinophaga sp.
TCACCCCTCACGTTTCACGTCTCACGACAACTGGCTGCCGACTACCCGACTGCAAGACTGCCCGACTGCCTTATCTTTGCTTAACAACGACTTGCAACATGAACCTCGATTTCAACCGCAACGAAGACGTACTGAAACAATCGCTGAGCGAAATGCGCCGGAGGTTGGAAAAGATCTATGAGGGAGGAGGGAAAAAAGCCATCGAAAAGCAAAGAGAAAAAAACAAGCTCACACCCCGGGAACGGATCGACTACCTGGCAGACAAGGACAAACCCTTTATTGAGATCGGCTCCTTTGCCGGCTATGAGATGTATGCCGAGCAGGGCGGCTGCCCGGCGGGCGGTACCGTGGCAGGAGTTGGGTATGTAAGCGGAAGGCAATGCGTGATCCTGGCCAATGATCAGACCGTAAAGGCGGGTGCCTGGTTCCCGATCACCGGGAAGAAGAACCTGCGGATGCAGGAGATCGCGATGGAGAATCATTTACCCGTGATCTACCTGGTTGACAGCGCCGGGGTCTTCCTGCCCATGCAGGATGAGATATTTCCCGATAAGGAACATTTCGGCCGCATCTTTCGCAACAACGCCCGCATGAGCGGGATGGGCATCACGCAGATCGCGGCGGTGATGGGCCCCTGTGTGGCCGGCGGCGCCTATTTGCCGATCATGAGCGACGAGACCCTGATGGTAGAAGGGAATGGTTCTATTTATTTAGCCGGTCCTTATTTAGTTAAAGCCGCCATCGGCGAGGATATCGACAACGAAACCCTGGGCGGTGCGGCCACCCATACCGAAATTTCGGGTATCGCTGATTATAAGTTTGATACCGAACAGTCCTGCATGGACCATATTAAAAAAATGATGAGCATGCTCGGTGAAAAACCAAAAGCAGGTTTCGACCGAATAACAGCAAGAGCGCCGAAGAAGAACCCGGAAGAACTGTACGGTATATTCACTAGTGATGGCAAGCCGTATGACGTACTTGACATCATCGAACGCATCGTTGATGATTCCGAATTCGAACAGTTCAAAGAGGACTATGGCAAAACGATCGTTTGCGGGTATGGCCGTATCGACGGCTGGGCAGTGGGTATTGTAGGGAACCAGCGTTTAATTGTGAAAAACAAAAAGGGTGAAATGCAGATGGGGGGTGTGATCTATAACGACAGCGCCGACAAGGCCGCACGCTTTATCCTCAACTGCAACCAGAAAAAGATACCCCTGGTTTTCCTGCAGGATGTGACCGGTTTCATGGTAGGCAGCAGGAGTGAGCACGCGGGGATCATCAAGGACGGGGCCAAGATGGTGAATGCCGTGGCCAATTCGGTAGTACCGAAGATCACGATCATAACCGGCAACTCTTACGGTGCCGGCAACTATGCCATGTGCGGCAAGGCCTACGATCCGCGATTCATTTATGCCTGGCCCACCGCGAAAATTGCGGTCATGGGCGGTGACGCCGCGGCAAAAACTTTACTGCAGATCGAAGAGGCTTCACTAAAGGCAAAAGGAGAAGTCATTACTCCCGCAGCGGAAGAAAAATTACTGGCCAAAATAAAAGGGCGTTATGATGCGCAGACATCACCCTATTATGCGGCGGCAAGACTTTGGGTAGACGCTATCATCGATCCCGTGGAAACGCGTAAAGTAATAGCAGAGGGTATCCATGCAGCGAATCATAATGCGGAGATAGCTGATCTTAAAACAGGCGTTTTCCAGGTTTAGTTTTGCCACAGATTGATTGCTACGCAATCTTTTTTTGGCAACGAATTTGCACGAATGAACACGAAAAAACTGCCTGCGGCAGTTGGGGTTGGCCACAGATTTACACAGATTTTTTTTGATGCAATACTGTCCGATTAGTTATACTGATGAACTAAATTCATTATTCGTGTTAATTTGTGTGAATTCGTTGCAAAACATATACTGATTGCGTAGCAATCAATCCGTGTCAATCTGTGTAATCTGTGGCAAAAACATTTAGATTGCGAAGCAATCAATCCGTGCTAACCTGTGCAATCTGTGGCAAAAAATATGAGTACACCTGTTACAATCTATACGGATGGTTCATCCCGCGGCAATCCCGGCCCGGGCGGCTATGGCGTGATTCTCATGAGCGGTCATCATAAAAAAGAATTATCACAGGGGTATAAACGTACCACCAACAACCGGATGGAACTAATGGCCGTGATCGCCGGACTGAAAGCACTGAAGAAACCGGGGATGCATGTAACGATCTATTCAGACAGCCAATATGTGGTTAAAGCCTGGGAAGAAGGCTGGCTGAAGAAATGGATCAAAACAAATTTCAAGGGAGGTAAAAAGAACCCGGATCTCTGGTGGGAATTCTATGAGCTTTCAAAAGAACAGCATATACGTTTCAAATGGGTAAAAGGGCATGCGGATAACCCGTTTAATAACCGCTGCGATGAATTAGCTACAGAAGCGGCAGATGGACATCATCATAAATTATTACATGATACGGGATACGAAGAGTCGATTGGTTAACCGCCCCGCCTGCACCAAAACATCTTCTTACAATACTTAATGTGGACTGCCGGTTGTGGGCTGCCGACTGAACTGAATTACCGGGTTGAGGCATTCAGCTTCAGCTCAACCTTGCTTCTTGTAAAGTAATTGTACAATACCAATATCACCGGCAGGAAAAGCACTGTTGCAACCAGCGAATTCCGGTAAAAAGGCAGAGCGGCTTCATAACAGATCATCAGTCCGTTGAATGTTTTAGGATAGAACAACTGCCCGGGTGCCTGCCATACCAGGAAATTGGAAACCAGGAAATAAACTGTAGGTGCGGCAATGCCCCCTGCTAGCAGATTGCCGTAGCTGCGACCTTTCAGCATCCAGCCCAGTAATGTAACCGCTAACAATAAAAGGTAATTCACCCATTGACCGGAATAAAATCCAGCATAGGGAAACAGGTCCCGGGAATACAGGAACTGGATCGCTGCATCACTGATGAAGAGCGCCAGCAGCGGAAGGATAAAAGACATTTTCTTCTGGCGAATGATCATACCGGCTAATAGGGCGATAGCGATCACGGGTGAAAAACCGGACCAGTCGAGGTCGGGACCAAAAAAATATTTGCAGGCAGTTGCCAGTGCTACCAGAACTGCGGTAAATAGAATTAACCGTCCGTTTATCTTCATACAAATCGATTGAATAGAGAGCAAAAATAACTGAATTGACCCAATTGGCAGGTCTATTTATTAAGGCCTGTTAATTGCCTGAACCGGTGCCAGTAAGCTGCCCGGCCCCCGTGAAAGCCCTGAAAAGTGTTGACCCCGGTGCCAAACCAGTAATAGAATAAGTGGTACCGGCAATTACCGCGGCTGCCGGCTGACCGCATTTCAATATGGGGCCATCCCCATCCAGGCGAAGCTCCCCTTCAGTCAGTAACAGTATTTCCGCCGAACCGGCCTGTAGCTGAAGAACTTTATGTTCTTCCAGTTCAATTTTTTCCAGCCTGAAATCCCTGGCCGGTGTTTTATAATAAAGTTGTTCCCTGTTTAGTTCTTCTCCGCTCAGTATCTCAGGGTAACAGGCTTCGCATTTAACATGTTTCAGCAATTCCTTCACATCGATATGTTTCGTGGTAAGTCCGCCCCTCAGCACATTATCCGAATTGGCCATGATCTCCACATTCTGTCCCTCAAGGTAGGCATGCGGCACACCGGGGCCCTGGAAGATACCCTCCCCTTTTTTCAAATGCACGAGGTTCAAAAGGTAAATGGAAAAAATACCCCGGTCGAAAGAATTGTTCTTGGAAAAGGTTGCAGCAGCCCTTGCCGCCCAGAAATCCTCGTCGTACCTGTCGGGTTCGCTTTCACTGTAAATAACCGAAATATTTTCAATAAGCGGGCGCAGGATCCTGTCAACTTCTTCCTGCGGCAATTTCATGATATGCCGGTAAAGGCCTGTATAACCTGATTCATTAAATACAGGAAGTAATTCGCGCAACTCCACTACATTCAGCAACGTATAGGTCATTTCTTCCGGCGGTTTGAATCCGTGCAACAACCAGAAATCGCTCAGCGCCACCATCAGTTCAGGTTTATGGTTTTCATCCCTGTAATTCCGGCCAGGAGCATCGGTTGGAATGCCGGCTTCGTTCTCCCGGGCAAATCCTTCCGCGGCTCCTTCCCGGCTGGGGTGAACCTGGATGGACAGCATATCTTTTACATCCAGGACTTTGAGCAAAAAACTAAGTGGTCCTGTAATTTCATCAAGTGTCTTATCGCCGCCCGCAGTGTGTATTACAGCGGTACCAACCGGGTGAATACCCAACCAGTATTCGGCAAAAGGACGGTTCTCCCTGTTTTCTTCACCGATTAAATGAGGAATAAAACCTGTGCCGCCCCAGTCGTAATGTTTAACCACCCCTTTCAACGGATATATGCCGGACATGAATTACATTCGTTTTGTGAAGTAAAGATAATGCATGGCCTTGCATAATGAACTGGGAAAGGAAGGGGAAGAATTAGCAGCGAAATGGCTCTCAGCGAATGGCTACACGATCCTGCACCGCAACTGGCGGTATTCCCGCCTGGAGATTGATATTGTGGCAAGCAAAGAGAAATTCCTTCATTTTGTAGAAGTAAAGACCCGGTATTTCACTCCTTTCGGTCATCCCGAAGACAGCGTGACAAAAAAGAAATTCAGGAAACTGCAGCTTGCGGCAGACGAATACCTGTTTCAGCATCCCGGCCATTTATGGATACAGTATGATATTGTCTCTATAACAATGCATGGGAATGGAAAGGTGGATTATTTTTTGATAGAGGATGTTTTCTTATAGGCTAGTGGCTAGTGGGGAGTGGCTAGTGGGGAAAAACCCGAAAGAATATGATGGTTTATCGATGGCAAAAGCTGACGGTTATTTCTAAATTGTGCATGGATTTTGAAATATGCTAACATTGTCGCATAAAAATCTTGATGTTTACAAACTGTCTTTACAGCTGGTAAAAGAAGTTTATACAATAACACGGAAGTTTCCGAAAGAAGAGCAATTTGTGTTGGTCAGCCAGTTGAGACGCGCAGTCGTTTCTGTATGCAGCAATATTGCTGAAGGTGCATCCCGGATTTCTAATTCTGAAAAGAAACGATTTTATGAAATCGCAAGAAGTTCTTTGGTGGAATTGGATACTCAGATCGAAGCCTCCCTGCTAATCAATTATATCAATAAAGAAAATATCAAAAATCTTGAAGCCCAGGTCCTGTCAATATTCCGGATACTTAGTAAAATGATCTCCAAACTGTAACGCAAGCTCCCCACTAGCCACTCCCCACTCCCCACTTTCCACTTTCCACTTTCCACTTACCACTAGCCCAATCCCATCATCATCTTCTCCACCAACCTGTACGTCGCGGGGCACAGATCCACGTTCTGTTTATGTACATGGACGAAATCCACAAACTTTTTGGAAAGGTGCGGGAAACCGGCGCAATCTGATGGTCTTATTTCATAAATAGAGCACATATTGGTTTTCAGGTCGAGGAACTGGCAGGGCTCTGTTTTGTTCATCCAGTCCCGGTCGCCGCCCCTCTCCCTTTTCAGCCATTTTTCCTTGAATGCATCCACAGTCATATTGAAATGGGCTGATATTCTCTTCATGTCCTTTGGCGTGTAGGTGGGAGTCATGGTCCTGCAGCAGTTGGCGCAGGTGAGACAATCGGTTTCCTCCCAAACTTCTTTTTCCAGTATGGCGATCTTTTTATCCAACGCTCTGGGCGGATCTTTTTCCAGCTTGCTAAGGAAACGGCGCATCCGGCTCTTTGTGGTACGGGCCTTTTGCCGGAAGGAACGGAGATTAACGGGTATTATCTTACTCATGCGCCCGAAGATAATGATCAAATTGTTTCAGCGAACACCCTGAAATAATTTTGAGAGCCGATGCGGGGCATTGGTTATTTTTGTTTTACATTAAAGCGTATAACATGAAATTCCTCTTACTGCCGGGCGCCTGCATACTTCTTGTACTTTCCTTTGCCGCCTGCAAATCTTCCTCCGGTCCCGCGACTTTCTGCGATACAGCCTGCCTGCAGGATACGATCAAATTCACGGGTGACCATGAACTGAGTCCTTATGTATATATCACACCCAGGAACTGTAAACCCGAAAGTATCATCCGCAGTCACAAAGCGATGGGCGAAAGCCTGATAACGGATTTCGGTTCCGGTTCTGCCAGTATCAACAAAGATTTTGTACGCTGTTATTTCAATGACACGGCCTATGCCTATCTCCTTTTCAATGACTGCGCGACAGGCAGGGGTTACCAGGTTAAACTGCCCTTCAACACAACAGGCACCATCAGCAAACGCAGCAGCGGTATCAATAGTATCGATCCCAAGTTCGCGGTGGCGGAGAATATGATCGCCTATACCGACCGGGGCAATATCTACGTGGAAGAAATTAGATCCGGCAAAAAAGCGATGATGACCTTTGGCAAGGGACTGGATATCGACTATGACGCCCTTCATGAATTCATCGATACCGTGAACGTAACGCCCGACCGGATCTGGGTTCGTGTGAAGATCGATGATAAATGGAC
>CAZEZE010000156.1:0-6548 GCA_964516445.1 uncultured Chitinophaga sp.
CATTGCCCAGGTAAATCCAAGGGTTCCCCGCACGCATGGCGACAGCCTGATCCATACCAAGCGGTTTACTTCCATGGTCTATCATGAAGAGGAATTGCCGGAAGTGGATTATGGCACGAAGGTGGGAAAAGATGAACTGGAGATCGGAAGGCTGATCGCCGGGATGATCGAGGACGGAAGCACCCTGCAGATGGGGATCGGCACCATCCCGGATGCTGTGCTGAAATCGCTCAATGGACACAGGAACCTCGGTGTGCATACAGAAATGTGCAGCGATGGCATCATTGACCTCTTCGACCGGGATGTCATCAATAATTCTCAGAAAAAGATCCATCCCAATAAAACGGTCACCGGTTTCGCGGTTGGTACCCGTCGGTTATATGATTACGTGGATGATAATCCCGCCTTTGTGTTCCTTGATATTGACTACGTGAACGACCCGCATGTGATACGCCGTAATCCCAAAGTTGTGGCCATCAACAGCGCCATTGAAGTGGATATCACCGGCCAGGTATGCTCTGATTCAATCGGCACCATGCAATACAGCGGTATTGGCGGGCAAATGGACTTTATGCGGGGGGCCGCGCTGAGCGAAGGGGGGTTACCCATCATTGCACTTACCAGCCGCACTTCAAAAGGAGTGAACAGGATCGTACCATTCCTGAAACCCGGCGCAGGTGTGGTCACCACCCGTGGTCATATTCATTACGTAGTAACGGAATACGGCATAGCCTACTTATTTGGCAAAAACCTCCGCCAGCGTGCAAGGGATCTTATCCGTATAGCCCACCCGGACGACCGGGAAATGCTGGAAAAAGCCTGCCACGAACGTTTCCGTTGCTTTTAAGTAATCCTGTTTTCAGGGGAGGAAATATTCCGTGCAGTGAAGTATCTTTATTCCTGCCGTTTTATTCAATCCAAAACCAAACAGTATGAGAAGGTACCTCTTTATTATCCCGGTATTTTTTGCATTCGCCACTTTCGCCCAAAAACTGACTCCCGTTCAGATCGCGGAGCGGAATAAACCGGGCACTGTAATGATCCTTGCCACTTTTAAGGGCACCGTTACCGCCATCCAGCCGGAGATTGATGAAGATGCACTGGGACAACTGGCGCAGCAGGTGAGGGCCGACCTGGAAGCCGCGGGGAAATTCACGACCGATCTTTTCTGGACCACATACATCAAGGCGTTCAGCCAGAATATCGAAAAGTATATGATGAAAGGAACCGAGAGGGTTTCGAAGGAACTGAACACCACCATGGTGGGTTCGGGTTTTATCGTTACCCCGGACGGGTATGTGATCACCAATGCCCATGTGGTGGATGAGAATGATGAAACGACCAGGCAAAGTTTTGCCGAGCAGGCCTTTGAAGAGATCATGACGCAGGATGCCAAAGACCTCGAAAGCTCCATGGGCCGTAAATTAACAGAGGAAGAAAGAAAGGACCTGACATCGGCCAACAGCTGGTATTTTTCACAGACCCTGGAAGTGGGGAAGATCGATAAGGAATTCAGCGTGGTGCTGGGCATTTCCGGGAAGGGGGGAAAAATAAAACCCCTTAATATTCCCGCCAGCCTGGTGACCAAGGGCGCTTCCATACCGGGGAAGGATGTCGCCATCCTGAAACTGCAGAAGAAACACGAATACCCGACCATCAGGGTAGGAGATGACAAGGAGCTGAAAGTAGGCGACCAGGTGTATGTACTCGGTTATCCTGCCGTGGCCACTTTCCATCCCCTGATCTCCGAGGAATCCATTTCAGAAGCATCGCTCACACGTGGACTTGTCAGCGCCAAGAAGAACATGAAGGATGGCTGGGAAGTGCTGCAGACGGATGCTTCCATTACCCATGGCAACAGCGGCGGCCCGGTGATGAATGAGTATGGTGAAGTGATCGGCCTGGCCACCTTCGGCAGTATCGACCAGCAGCGCGGGCAGGAAGTGCAGGGCATGAATTTCATCGTGCCCACCACGATCGTAAAACAGTTCATCCGCAAGGCGGAGATCAAACCAGCCATGAGTGATATTTCGCTGACCTGGGAAGAGGCGCTGGATCTCTACGATGAAGAACGTTATAAAAAGGCACTGGTGAAATTTGACGATGTTAAATACCTGAATGCTTCCTTTCCCTTTATTGACAAATACATCCGCGAAACCGAGGATAAGATCGACCAGGGTCTTGATCGCGAGCCGAAGGATATGATGATGTATTATTATATCGGGGGCGGGGCCCTGTTGTTACTATTGGTCCTTTTCCTGGTGTTCAGAAAAAGGAAGAAAGCATAAACAACCAGAGAATAAATGAAAAGAAGCCGCCCGGTACCGGGCGGCTTCTTTTTATATTGTGACCGGTTCACTGATCATCCACCTTCGCCCCCGGCGCCGGGCTGTGCTTCTGCTTCTCCATTTTCTTTTTGATCCATTCGGGGTCCTTTCGCTGCTGCTGGATATCATCCAGTTTGGAGACATATAAGCTGCGGCCATGGGTACCGAGTACGATCTCGTTCTCCCTCTGTTGGATGGCAATATCATGCACCGGTACGGAACGGGGCATGCCACCGTTCCAGATCATAAAGCTGCTTCCTGCGTCAAAGCTTACATAAAGACCGCCGTCGGTACCAACGTAAAGAATAGATTCATCCTTCGGATCCTCACGCACCACATTGACAGGTTCGGGGGGGAGTTCCTTACCTATTTGCTTCCAGGAAATTCCGTAGTCATCACTGATATAGAGGTATGGTGCGAAATTATCATAACGATAACCATTAAGCGAAAGATAGACCCTGCCTTCCCGGTATTGCGAGGCAATGATCCGGCTGACCCAAAGTTTATTAGTCAGGAGTCGGGAGTCAGGAGCCTGGAGTCCCTTGCCTTTCTTGGCAGGAGCCGTGACTGGTGATGTTTTATTCAACTGTTCCCAGGTATAACCCCCGTCATTGGAGCGGTGGATATTCCCGTCATCCGTTCCGGTATAGATCAGGCCAAAACGCAAGGGTGATTCAGCAATGCTGGTGATCGTGCCATACGGAACATTTCCCGGTACCCTGCCCAGTGTCTGGTCACCGCTCATGGCGATCATGGTATCGCCCTTGTTGAGTGAGCGGTAAAACCGGTTGCTGCCATAGTAAAGCACGTCCTGGTTATGCCGGCTTAGCCAGATCGGTGTCTGCCAGTTGAACCGGAGCGGCTTTTCACCGAGTTCATGCTGGGGCCGGATGAATTTCTGTGAACCGCGCTGGTTTTTATTAAAACGGCTGTAAACCCCGAACTGGGAACCGGAATACACTGTTGCATTATCCCTGGTATCAACCTGGGCCTGCATTCCATCGCCGCCATTAATTCCCCTGTAGGCATACTGCCCGTTATCGATCCACCCGATATCTTCCTTGTGTGTGGATGGTCCCCACCAACTGCCGTTATCCTGTAGTCCGCCATAAACATTATAAGGCTTTGCATCATCCACCGTAATGGCATAGAACTGTCCCACCGGCGGCATGTTCGCCTTGAACCAGTTCGCGCCGTCATCATACGTGATATTGACCCCGCCATCGTTGCCGTTGATCATATGTGAATCCTTTTTAGGGTTTACCCATAATGCATGATGATCGGCATGCACATTCCCCTTGTCGATGGTCTTGAAGGTTTTGCCACCATCGGTAGATAATTGTGCATAGACGCCCAGAATGATCACTTTATCCGGGTTGCTATGCGAGGTATAAATCCTGGCAAAATAATATCCGTATGTGCTGAAGATGCTGATGGGTTTTTCGTTTGTTTGCTTCCAGCTTTTACCACCGTCATCGCTCCTGTATACTTCACAGCCGTAGATGCCCGTGTTCTGGAAACCATCGTCACTGTCGAGGTAATCCCAAAGTGCGGTGGGTTGTACTTTGCCCGTCGCCACCATTTCCTTCACATTCTTGCCATTGTATTTTCTCGGGAAACCATTCTTGCGAAGAAAAGTATCAATGAGATTGGTTTTTAGTGCCGCGAATTGTTCCTTACTGATGATCTTAAAATCATTTTTGGTATAGAATGAATCTACTTTTTTTGCCGTATCGGGTTTGGGATTGTAATTGTCCACGACCGCCCAAACAGTATTGGGGTTGCCGGGAAAAACCGCCAGGCCGATCCGCCCGATCTTTTCTCCGGTTACAAAACCCGAACCGGGACCGGATATAAGTTTCCAGGTATCACCGCCATCCGTGCTTTTATAGATCCCGCTGCTTTTACCGCTTTCTTCGAATTTCCAGGCACGGCGGGTACGGTACCACATGCCCGCATATACTTCATTGGGATTGGCGGGGTTGATATCGAGGTCAACACAACCGGTGTTATCATCCACGAATAATGTCTGCTTCCATGTTTTTCCGCCATCCATGGTTTTATAAACACCTCTTTCCTTGTTGGGTGAGTATAAATGTCCCAATACAGCTACCCACGCAATACTTCCGTTTGACGGGTGCAACTGGATCTTACCGATATGATGTGATTCCGGCAATCCAAGGTATTCCCAGTTCTTCCCGTTATCATTGCTTTTATAGATGCCCACACCGGCATAGGAAGAACGGCTGCTGTTCACTTCACCGGTGCCAAGCCAGATAGTCCGCGTTTGCCAATTCACTGCAATATCCCCGATAAAATGCATGTCCAGGCTATCCATGATGGGGGTAAAACTCTGCCCGTTATTGGTGGTATGCCATAATCCTCCTGTGGCGTAGGCAACGTAAAATTCAGTGGGATCGTCTGGATTTACATCCAGGTCCGTCACCCTGCCGCTCATGATAGTGGGCCCGATATTGCGGAATTGGATATCATTAAGCGGTGAAAGCGCCTGCATTTTACGGCGCTGGTCCATTCCCTGCATTCTTTCGCCTGCGGATGTGGGATTTACCTGGGAGAAAGACAATGTGCCGATGTGCCAATAAGTCAATGTGATAATGATCGGGAGCAAAAATCTTTTCCCGGAGGCGGTGATTTTTAACAGGCTTAACATAAAAGCAGACGTTTTTCGTTAGTAAATTGCAGTACTCGAAGCTCGAAGCTTAAAGCTCACAGCTTCTCTCAAACTTACTAAACTATGCGATTGATCGTTCTCTTATTCCTCCTTATTTCTGTTGGTGCTTCTGCACAGTGGAAGGACTATGTTCTCAGTGTAAAAGGGGATACGCTTAACAGGGTGGATATGAAGGGAAGGAAACAGGGGCCCTGGGTCATTAAAGTTCCGGACCTGCGTGGTGAAAGGGGTTATGAAGAAGAAGGCTACTTTGAAAATGACCAGAAGGAAGGAGAGTGGAAGCGTTTTTCGCTGGAGGGTGTCAAGATCGCCCAGGAGAATTACCGCTGGGGGAAGCTCAGCGGGAAGCAACAGTATTTTACCTATAACGGCGGACTCACGCGGGAAGAAAGCTGGAGGGCCATTGACCCATCCAATGCCTATGATACCGTGGCGGTGTACGATTTGAAAGATCCCACCAAGGAGATCGACCGGGTGGTGGTGAAGAATGAAGGAATGGCGCTGAAGCACGGCAAATGGACTTATTACGATCCGCGGCAGGGCAGCATTGAAGCCACCGAATACTATGTGATGAATAAATTACAGACCGACGACGGCGGCATGATCGCCGATGATGACATACGACCGATTGCCATCAGCCAGGGTAAAGCAAAAACAGATACGGCCGGCGTTAAAACCGTCCAAAAACCACAGGCGATACTGGACTACGAAAAAAAGAACTCCGGCAAGAAAAAGATCAAGGTGAGAGACGGGAATACAGGAAATCTTCCTTAGCCTTAATTGTTTTATTAATTATGCTGATGTGCCGATGTGCTGATGTGCCGATGTGTTGTTGTTGGAAAATTACCTGTAATTTTTTGAATACGCTTCCCTGAAATAATTACTGAAGAAAAGGAACTGGTACTGCAATGCATTTTTCCAGTACGACCACTCATGTTTACCCGGCCGTACAATATAATCGTGGGGGATCTTCAGTTTTTCCATTTTAGCATGTAATTCATTGTTCACCGCAAAGAAGAAATCACCGGTACCGCAGTCGATGATGATGGCCAGTGAGTCTTTGGGCCGCTGTTCAATGACATTGAGCACGGAATATTTTTCCCAATTCTCAGCCTTGCTGATGGTGTCACCCAGCCTTTTCATCAGTTGCCAGTTCTTAGGGAAAGGCCTGAGATACACACCTCCGCTCATACTCCCGCAGGCGCCAAAAGTTTCCGCATGACGGAACCCGAGGTACAAACCGCCGTGACCGCCCATACTTAATCCTGTGATCGCGCGACCGATACGATCCTTCACCGTGTTGTAATGGTTGTCGATCCAAACCGGAATTTCCACCCCTACATAGGTCTCAAATTTCAGGGAAGGGTCAACCGGGCTGTCAATATACCAACTGTCTTTTCCTTCCGGGCAAACGATGATGAACTGGTATTTATCAGCGTAGTTAACGATCTCCGGCAGCCGTGTTACGTAATTACTGTACCAGCCGCCGTAACCATGCAGTAGATAAACAACCGGGTAGGCGACTAATT
>CAZEZE010000157.1:0-6543 GCA_964516445.1 uncultured Chitinophaga sp.
TTTCCCTGATTCTTTTGCTTATTTGGGTATGATAGCCTAAATTCATTGACCAAAACAAAACCACCTCAATATGAGAACATCATTACTAAGACTTTGTGCCATCTTTTCCCTTTTTATGGTTAGCGCTTCCAATTCTTTCGCCGCACCCGAACCTATTATTTACGGTCCTGAAAAAGTCGCTGTTACAACCGATCCCCAGACAGCAAGGATCTATATCAACGGTGTGCTGACAGGTACAGGCAGTGTAACTGTTACGGTACCCAAAAACGACTGTATAAGGGTGGAAGTTAAACTCGAAGGGTATATCCAGGAAACAAGGACCTATTGTACCAAAAAAGGAATGTCTTCACCTCCCAATTCGGATTATATCCAGCTTCAGCCAGATGAATCCTATACTTCATCTATTCAGTCGGATGTAGCCAATAACGAGATCCTGCTCAGTGTGAAAAGAGGTAAAAGCCGGGAAGAAGCCTGGAAACTTATCGTGGCTACCGTGCTGAGCAAGTTTGACGTACTGGAAAATAATGATGAGAAATCCGGTTACCTTCGGACTGCCTGGGTTGGTCAAACCTTTATGAAAGGTAACAATACGATCCGCACAAGGGTTATCATTAAACTCTCTTCGGAGGACCCGCTAGCATTTAAGATCAAATTTATTTCGGAAGAATCACGCCGGGCCGGTACGGCCTTCAGCGCGGATGAACAATATTCGCCGTTTGGAAGGATCCTGAAAAAATATGATGGATTCATTGACGAGCTGACCACCAAAATGGCCAACTGATATTCCGGCACTGTCGTTGGAAATTCCGGAAGATGAAATGAGGATCAGCCCTGGGGAAACCATCGGGGCTGATCTTTTTTAGCAAGGTTACCCGGTACAACTGATCTTACCTGTAAGAATGTATAAAGGAAAAAGATACCATTTTTTACTGCTGCTGCTGACCCTCGCATTTACGCGTCATTTATCAGCACAGCAAACTTATACTGAACTGCAGAAAGAGGGGATTCTTGTTGAAAAATTTGAAGCGAAAGGGAACCAATGGCCCTTGCCGCAAGGTTTTTGGGAGAACGGGATGCTAATCATTTCGGACCGGCTGAATGTCCAGGCACCCAAAACAGCCATCGTTGTACCCATTGACGAATCCCGGGATTACGAAATTGAATTCATCGTTTCTTCCACTTCCACCCTGTTGCCGGGACAGGTTCACTGGAATAACTACTGGTGGGAGATCACGGCCGGCATGGGCTCATCGGCATTCCTCAACGGGTCGCATATCAAATCATTCGGGGTGAGACCGGAAAAGGCGAAATTCAATAAGTATACGGTGCGCAGAGCGGGATCCACTTACTATTATTATATCGATGAAAAGAATGTTGGATCCACGGCCTGTCTACGCCCTGAAACACCGGGAAAACTGACCATTGGATTTTCGGGAAAGATCAATATAGATGAGCTGAGCGTGAGTTACCTGTACAAAGGTGATCCGTTGTTGACTGCCAAAGCGGATGATCCTGCCGACAGGACGGTCAACCAGGCCGACAACCAGGTTCAAAGTAAAAAGGGGATCCAGGCAGGTGGCAAATATTATGCGCTTGTCATAGGGGTTTCAAAGTACAACGATCCCAAACTTTTCCTGGAGAATCCTGAAAAAGACGCAATGCAGGTGAGGAATATCTTTATCAACAGGTACACCTTTGCCGATTCCACTACTTTCTTACTGCTCAATCCCACCCGGCAAAAGATCATAGCTGAGTTATACCGCTTACGAAAGATCATTGGTCCCAACGACAACCTGCTGATCTTTTACGCAGGCCATGGTTTCTGGGACAAGGAGGCCAAACAGGGATACTGGTGGGCAAAGGATGCGGCCCGGGATGACCCCTCCACCTGGTTATCCAACAGCGACCTGCGGGAACAGATCCGGAGCATTAAGTCGGCGCATACCCTCCTGATATCGGATGCCTGTTTCAGCGGTGGTATTTTCAGAACAAGGGGTGGTGATGACCTGGCAAGCGCCACAAAGGATATCCAGGTGTTGTATAAAATGCCCAGCCGGCGTGCCATTACAAGCGGCACCATGACGGTAGTGCCTGATAATTCTGTTTTCCTTGAATATTTCCTGAAACGATTAAAGGATAACCAGGTCCGGTTCATTTCCTCGCAGCAATTGTTCGACAGTTTCCGAACAGCGGTCATCAATAACTCCAATGTTGTACCCCAGGACGGGGTGATCGCGGAAACAGGCGATGAAGGCGGTGATTTTATCTTTATGCTGAAGAGCAGGTAAAATCCAGAGCAAGGGATAAGATCATTTGCACTTCTTACACCCGGTATGCGTATTCCCGCCCACTACATATTTACCATTGGGATTTAACTGGAACCCATTGTAGGAACCACCGAGCACATACGTGCCGTCCGGATTTTTTAAGAAGCCCTCATAAGATCCGCCCGCCACATAAGAACCGTCCGGATTTTGTTTGTATCCGTTGTAACAACCACCCAGTACCCAGGTTCCATCGGGATTCTGCTGTGCGCCATTATAGGCGCCACCTACAACATAGGTACCGTCCGGGTTGCGCTGGTAGCCGCTATAGGCACCGCCCACCACATACCGGCCATCCGGGTTTTGCTGGTAGCCGTTGTAGGCGCCACCCAGTACATAGGTTCCGTCGGGATTGCGGAAATAACCATTATATTCTCCTCCGGTCACATAGGTTCCGTCGGGGTTTTTCATGAATCCGTCAAATCCACCGCCCAGCACATAGGTTCCATCCGGGTTTCTTTGCCAACCGTCATAACATCCACCTACCACAAATGTTCCATCCGGATTCTTCTTCCAGCCATTATACTGGGCAGCGCATTCAGGGGCGACAGCAAATAGTAAGAGGAACAGGCTTACGCCGGTACATTGTATGATTCTATTAGGCGACTTGAATCTCATTATGCAAAAGGATATGATCCCGCAGAATAAATATACTATTAATCAGGGTGATCAAATGACCTTAACCCCATCTTCTGCTGAAGTGACCAGGAAGGAAGGAGGGTAACCGATCCGTTGCCGGTAAGTGCTCCGGAGCATGACCTGGAAATCTTCCACCTGTTTTTTCCTGACCAGTGCTATTGCGCATCCGCCAAAACCGGCTCCTGTCATCCGGGCACCGATACATCCGGGATAGGTACGGCACAGATCGATGATCGTGTCCAGTTCCCGGCCGGTTACATCATAATTATCCCGAAGGGAATCATGCGAGGCATACATCAGTTTTCCCAATACTTCCATATCCTTTGTTTGAAGGGCGATCTCAGCATCCTTCACCCTCTGGTTCTCTGTGATGACATGCAGCGCCCTTCTTTCCAGCACAGGATTACTCAGCAGGTAGCTGTAGTTTTCAAAGGAGGTAAGGTCCACTTCACAAAGGGTTTGCACAGGCAGCTCCTGCTTCAGTAATTTGAGTGCAGCCCCGCATTCGGCGAATCGTTCATTGTATTTGGATTCGGCCAGGATGCGCGGTTTGCTTGTATTGATGATCACCAGGGTATAGTCACCGGTATCAAAGGGGAGGTACTCGTAGCCGAGTGTATCGCAGTTCAGTAAGATAACCTTGTTCTTTTTTCCCATAGCCACGGCAAACTGGTCCATGATCCCGCAGTTTACACCGATAAACTTATTCTCGGCCTCTTTGCATAAGAGCGCCAGGTCGGTCTTCTTTATGTCGAGCCCAAACATTTCACTGATAGCAAAACCGGTGAGCACTTCAATGGAAGCGGAGGAGGAAAGTCCCGCGCCGATCGGAAGATTCCCATAGAACAGCATATCGAGACCTGAAATGCCATGCCCGTCCTGGATGAGATGATCGATCACAGCAAGCGGGTAATTGAACCATTCATTACCCGTTTTACTGTAAGAGCTTTGTAGTTGAAGGTCGGCTGTCTCCGGGAAATTAAGGCAATGAAACCGGAGCCGTTTCTCCGTATTTTTTGCCACGGCCAGGAATGTTCCGTTGGAAATGGCCATGGGCATTACCCGGCCCCCGTTATAATCTACATGTTCACCAATGAGGTTCACCCTCCCGGGGCAAAAGAAGATTTGTTCCGGTCTGCGCGCAAATCTTGCTTCAAATTCATTGCTCAGATCTTTTTGTTCCATTCGTTTCCTGTTTTTTCTTTTTCAGTTTTTCATCCATTTTATTCGGTCCGTATATCCTTGCAAAGAAAGTATCAAGTCCGAACCTGCGACGGATATACTCCGCAAGTATAACACCTCCGATAGCTCCGATCACCAGTAGAATATAAAGCAGGTTCTCATTGCCTGTTGCCAATCCAATTAAACCAAAAAGTATCACCGGGCCTATAAAGGCTTGCAGCCAAAACAGGATTGTAACAAACCACATAGTGGTCAGGGTTTAGTGAAATACTTAATTTCTTCTTTTAAATTCAAAAACGGATTACTTTCCTGCAATCGTTGAACCCTCTCCAGATTGGAATGCAGAAATTGTTGATGCGCATTTGTTTCCGGCTGAAAAGCCCTGTGCTTCCGGGCAGTCACGATCGTTTTGATCTCTTTCATTAACTGTTTTGATTCTTCATCGATACAGGTGTCCGTGAATTTTTCCAGAACAAATTCTGTCCCGGCGTAGTTGGGGTGCACCAGGTCAATATCATAGAAACGATAATCCCGGAGCACATCGATCAGCAGTTCATAAGCGGGAAAATAAAATGCGGACTCGAATTTTGCAACGATAAAGTGCACGGCCTCGATCAGCCGGGCCTTGCTCCGGTTGTTCTCCACTACCCCGTCGCGGATATGTCGTACAGGGCTGATGGTAAAGATGAACCGCAGGCCGGGGTTGAACTGTTTCAGATCTTCCAGGCAATCCTCGAGTTTTCCTCTGATATCCTCAATTTCCAGCATTTTTTTATGGAACCAGCTGGCGGGCGCGCGGTGACAGTTCGCCACCCCGGTGTTAATGTTTTCCGTTGCAGTGTTCGCAGCAGCTGTCAGCTCATAGGTGAATGCTGATCCCAGTGTAATGATCAGCCAGTTGGCTGCTTTGAGAAAATCATGCGCTCTTTGCTGCGATCTGTTGATATTGTCAAGGCACAGTGATTTGTCAATATGAGAGAACCTGGAGTGATGATCCCAGCTATTCCAGACCTCATTCAGGTAAAACAGGTCCTGTTCCGTATATTTTTTATTCTCCTTATAGGAAAGCAGACTTTTACAAACAGCATCAGGCCCGAAAATTATACCATTGGGATTTTGCAGCACATTAAATTTCAGCCCTGCAAGGGCATTCCCGATATGCTCCGTAAAGCAGGAACCGGTCAGCAGGATCTTATCCCTGTAACCTATTAATTCCGGCTGTTTCTTCAGGTCAATATTTAACAACAATTCCATATGAAAATCTCAAAACAATGTTTCTGATTCAAGTCCATCGCTGATGCTACGAAGTACAAACTTGTGCCTTGTACCTTGAACCTTGTACCTAGAACCTTGTGCCTTCAAACAAATACTTCCGCTGCTAACCGCAAACTCTCCTTCAGCGCTTCCTCATCGATACCGGTCTCAATTCCTTTTTCCCTGAAATAACCGATCATCCATTCTGTGTTCATATTCCCCACCAGTTCATCATTGGCCATGGGGCAGCCGCCGATGCCTTTCAGGGCGCCGTCAAACCGCCGGCATCCGGCCCGGTACGCGGCATCCAGTTTCTCTTTCCAGTTCTGTGCCGTAGAATGCAGGTGCACTCCGATCTCTGTACCCGGAAGTGATTCCACCAGGTAGACCGTCATATCGTATACCTGGGCCGCGGTAGCCAGTCCCACGGTATCTGCCAGGGAGATAATGCCAATATCCATCGCCACCAGCCGGTTCACCCATTCAAAAACTATATCCTCATCAAAAGGATCGCCGTAAGGGTTACCAAAACCCATTGATATATAAACAACCAGCTTTTTACCTGTTTTTATACAAAGGTTCTGTATATCTTCTACTCTTTCCAGCGATTGGGCGATGGTTGAATTCGTATTCCGTAACTGAAATGTTTCCGAGACAGAAAAAGGGAAACCCAGGTACGTTATTTCATCAAATACGGAAGCCTCTTCTGCCCCCCGGTTATTCGCAACGATAGCCAGTAACTTTGTTTTCTTGACTCCCGACCCGATAGCTACCGGGTCCAGACTCCCGACTACTTCTCTTGTGTCGGCCATTTGCGGGATCGCCTTCGGAGAAACAAAGCTTCCGAAATCAATGGTATCGAAACCTGCTTTCAGCAGTGAATTGAGGTAAACGATCTTTTTCTCCGTGGGAATAAAGGTTTTCCATCCCTGCATGGCATCCCGGGGACACTCGATCAATTTTATTTTTTGTGTAGGCATTATGAACTGGATACAAAGTTATGGAACTCAGTCCAACTGCTCATTTTCAGGAGATTAGCCGGAAACTTTGATATCGTCCGGTAAAGGTCCGGGTAGGAACTGATCATTATACAGGCATCCGTTCATTTTTTATAGTCTGTGTCAATTGCAATTATTGCAAATCC
>CAZEZE010000158.1:0-6519 GCA_964516445.1 uncultured Chitinophaga sp.
CAGTTCCTGTTACCAGCAACGACTTTAAAGATGGATGTTTCATATTTTAGTATTTAACAGTTAAGAAATATCGATTGAAATAAGGGGTGGTTGGTTTCTGTTATTCAGAACGGTTTATTTTTCGCCATCATTGCTGCGCATAAATTCAATGACCTTACGGGCTTCATCCTGGCTGATATTCTGGTTCGGCATTCTGACCATACACTGCTCAAGCAATTTCTGGGCCTCAGGGTCAGATTCCAGCATCATATCAACATTCGTAATCATATTCATGATCCAAACCGGCTGTCTTCTTTTAGTAACATCTTTCCACCCTGGTCCTACCAGTTTTTCTTCCGTTAGTCTGTGACAGGACTGGCATTTTAACCCATAAGTCGCTTTCCCGGCACTTACCATCGAGGTATCTAGAGGATTGCTGAGCGTGATATCACCTTCTTTTATTTCAGTCCCGTGAGTTTCAGGCTGATCTTTTATAATCTCCTGGACATCAACCGGTTTAGGATCTTTTTTCACACCTTCTTTGCAGGAAACAAAAAGGATGGTACCGAGGATAATAAATGATAGCGGAAGCGATTTCAGTAGTTTCATCGTTTGAGGGTTTTAGTTAGTTAATACTTAAAGTTAACAATTATAAGTATTTAAGACGTCCGTGTCTTTAATCGGCCAAAAGTATTGGGGAACCGCTTGTACAGGCATGATAAGCATCAAAAAATATCCTGATATTTATCATCCGGCACGGCAATCCTTACGGCTAGGTTTGCAAACATGATTTTTTCAAAATCTTTTGGTTACGCGATCCGCAGCATCCTTTACGTGGCTTCGGTGCAGTCGAAGCAGCAATGGGTACAATTAAATGATGTTGCTGCGGAACTGAAAATTCCCCGCCATTTCCTGGCAAAAGTGATGAAGCATCTTGTTAAGGAAGGAGTGCTGGACTCACAACGGGGTCCTGCAGGCGGTTTTGGGATCAATGACCTTACACTCCAAACTCATTTGATCAGGGTCCTTGAGGTTACAGGCGAAGCTATCAGTTTTGAGACCTGCGTTCTCGGGCTGAACAGATGCAATGCAAAAAATCCCTGCCCGATGCACCATAGTGCCCAGCAATTAAGGGATGACTGGGTCCGGTTACTTTCCTCCACTACCATCGGTGATCTTTTCGGAAAAACAGAACCCGAGCTTGTTAAAAGTTTTACCACTTTCTGATTATCAGTACACAGGATGATGAAAATCATCCTTTTTCTTTGAGACCCCCGTTTAATTTGCCTTCTGAAGAAACTTTTTTCAATTTCTGACATGAAACTGAGCAGGGGACATATTAACCGGAATGCAACGGTGTCCGATATCGTGAACAGGGATTACCGGGCGGCCGATGTATTCCGCAAGTATAGTATTGAATACTGTTGCGGGGGAAAATTTTCCCTGCATATGGCCTGTGAGATGAACGGTGTGGATGAAGAACTCCTGGTAAAGGAACTCGAGGAGGCAATGCAGGAGGTCAATATCTCCAATACCCTGAATTTTTATGAATGGCATATTGATTTTTTAACGGATTATATCGTAAATGTACACCACGATTACCTCCGGAAAGCACTGCCCAGCCTGCAGGATCATGTCAACAGGTTTGCGGAGGGTCACCGTAGGAAATTCAATTACCTTGACGAATTGCAGAAAACAATAACCCAGCTGAACCGCAGCTTCGTTCCGCATTTGCAGCAGGAAGAGGAAATCATCTTTCCCTATATTCGCCAGATCGGGCACGCTTATTACAGCCGTGAATCCTATGCCAGCCTGCTGGTACGAACACTCCGCAAGCCCGTGGAGCAGATCATGGCACATGAACATGAAACCACCCTGCGCCTGCTGCAACGGATGCGGGAACTCACGGGTGATTATCAAACGCCGGAAAATGCCTGCATCAGCCATAAGGTCACCTTTAGGAAACTGGAAGAAGTGGATAACGACCTGGTAAAACACCTTCACCTCGAAAACGATATCCTTTTTCCCAGGGCCATTGCCATGGAAAAAGAACTCCTGCAATTGAAAGATTAATCCGGCATGCGTTCCGGGTTGGCATTGTTTTTATAAATTTGAGGCTTTACACTACCGGTTTAAAGCCTTTGCATGTACACGAATACCGCTCACCTGGTTTCACTTTTTGAGAATGCAACTGAAGGGATCATTATTACCAATGGTTCGGGTAGTATCATGTTGGTGAATCCTTCGGCTGAAAAGATGTTCGGCTATTCAAGGGAAGAACTGACCGGTAAACAGGTGGAAGTACTGATACCCGACCGGTTCCGGCCGCATCACCATGAGCTCCGGTCCGGGTTTTACCAGCATCCTTCCAACCGGTCGATGGGCCAGAACAGGGACCTTAACGGCAGGCGGAAGGACGGAACCGATATTCCGCTGGAAGTGAGTCTCAGCCATTACAAACACGAAGGTGAATTGTTTGTGATCGCCTTTATCGTGGACATCACCCGCCGGAAGGAAATTGAAGCCAGTATGCTGCAGCAGCAAAAGGAATTGCAGAAGATCAGCAGCGAGATCCGTAAGCTGAACACCGAACTCGAGGCCAAAGTGGAGGAGCGGACCGTTATCCTGAAAGAAGCGCTACTGAAACTGGAGGAGTCCCAGCTTGAATTAAGCGAGGCGCTGGACAAGGAGAAACAACTGAGCGAGATCAAAAGCCGGTTTGTTTCCATGGCCTCGCATGAATTCCGCACACCCCTGAGCACCGTGTTGTCATCGGCCTCCCTGTTATCAAAATACACGGGACCTGATGAACAGGAAAAAAGGGACCGGCATATTTATAAGATCAAAAATTCGGTCAAGCACCTCAATGATATTCTCGAGGATTTCCTGAGCCTGGGCAAACTGGATGAAGGGAAAGTGGAAGCGATTACCACAGGGTTCAACCTGGATGAGTTCATTGATGAAACGGCTGAGGAAGTAAAAGGCCTGCTGAAACCGGGTCAGCATATAAGCCATGTACATTCGGGATCCGCGGAGGTTGATTCAGACAAAAAGCTGCTGAAAAACATACTTTTCAACCTTATCTCCAATGCCATCAAATTCTCCGATGAGGGATCGGTGATCGAACTGAAAAGCGTGGTGGCCGGTGATGGATTCAGTATCGGTGTACTGGATCACGGAATCGGCATTTCGGAGAAAGACCAGGAGCACCTGTTTTCCAGCTTTTTCAGGGCTGCCAATGCTACCAATATCCAGGGTACGGGTTTGGGCCTGCACCTGGTAAAGAGATATACCGACCTGCTGCAGGGAACCATAAATTTGCAGAGCGAACTGAATAAAGGCACTTTGGTCACTATCTTTATACCTGCCCCCGGTTGATCGGGCAGGTGTAGAGCAATCAAAAACTATAATAATACGCATGAAATCTGTCCTGGTAATTGATGATAACCCGGATATCCGGGAGAACACTTCCGAGATACTTGACCTGGCCGGCTACAAGACCTTTACCGCGGAGAACGGTAAAAAAGGTGTGGATATCGCCCTCCGGGAAAAACCGGATGTGATCGTCTGTGATATCATGATGCCGGACCTCGACGGTTACGGTGTGTTGCACCTGCTCCGCAAGAATGAAAGCACCCAGCATACACCGTTCATCTTTCTGACCGCCAAAACCGAACGCAGTGATTTCCGGAAAGGGATGGAAATGGGGGCGGATGATTATATCACGAAACCCTTTGAAGATGTGGAACTGCTGAATGCCATCGAAACCCGGCTGAAAAAATCTGCCGTGCTGGAAAACCTGTATGCTGCTTCCCCCCAGGGGGTGAGCCAGTTCATCAAAGATGTGAAGGACACCGGGCTGATGTCACAGTTGGCCGACCAGTACGAAGTGCTGACCCTGAGCAAGAAACAGCATCTCTACCAGGAAGGGAAAAGACCGCGCTTCCTCTATTACCTGGCCAAGGGTAAGATCAAGGGGTTTAAGGTGCACGAAGACGGGAAAGAATATATCACTGACCTCTACAGCGAAGGGGATTTTATCGGTTACCCGGCACTGATAGAGGACAAGAACTACGATGACAGCACCGTAGTGCTCGAAGAAGCCGAAGTAATGCAGATACCCAAGGAGGATTTCACGCACATGATCTACGGGGATATTTCCATCGCCGCGAAATTCATCCGCATTATCACCCAGAATGTAAAGGAAAAGGAAGAACGCCTCATGAGCCTCGCATATAGCTCATTGCGGAAACGCGTAGCCAAGGCCCTGGTGGACATCCACGCGAAATTCAACTCCGCCGGTGAGAACAAACCAATCGAGATCTCCAGGGAAGATATCGCACATTATGTGGGTACGGCCACGGAATCGCTGATACGCACCCTGAGTGATTTCAAGGCTGAAAAACTGATCGAGATTAAAGAAGGCAAGATCAATATCAGCAATATTGAAAAACTGAAGAACCTTTTATTTTAAATGAGCCTGACCTCTGCACTGTCAGTATACAAAAACTTCAACCGGGGAATCCGATGTATCCTGTTTCCCCTTCGGGATATGTATTTCCAGTTCCCCGTTCCTGTACAACGCCGCCGTCATCATTGTGTCCGCATCCTGCGGTAGCGAATAGGTTTCCTTCCATTCCGGAAAAGTTTGCTTCTCACAGGGTGATGCGGTATGCAGCGCTTCCCTTTTAGCGGCCGCTACCATGAGTTTTCCATGGCAGATGCTGACCGAAAAATCCTTTCTTTCCATTCCCGGTACAGCCAGGTAAACCACGTACTCCGCCTCCTGGTCATCGATGTTCACTGAGAGGGAGGGATTTCCACCCTGTCTCTGACTTTTGGCAACAGGGCTTTTTACCGCAGTGGTATGGGCTTTTGAGAACCTGTTTGTATGTTTTGTTTGGGTTGTCATAAAGATCCTTTTTGACTTCCGCAAAAAATGCCCCCGCCTTCCGATCGATGACGGGGGCCACCCTTCCGGGTACATCCTGTCAGTTCACAGAAATGTTTTTTACTTTTTTAAACTCCTTGATCTCTCTTTTAGGGATCATGATCTTCAATTCACCGTTCAAATAATTGGCTTCGATCTTTGTTGCATCACAGTTTTCCGGCAGGGTAAAACTGCGGGTCCAGCTGCTGTAATTGTATTCACGGCGGTTGAACCGGCCATTCACTTCTTCTTTTTCCTCTTTCTCATGTTCGGCACTGATGGTCAGTACCTCATCAAATGCTTCCACTTTGAAGTCTTTCTTTTCCATTCCCGGAGCGGCAACGCATAGCCTGAAATCCTTATCTGTTTCGGTAACATTTACAGCGGGTACATTCATCACTTTTCCCATTGTAAAGAATTCATCCAACGGGGCATTGAAGAATTTCTCCATCCAGCCACTGTCGAAGAAGGTGGGCAGGAAGGTCCTGGGTTTGTCAACAGCTTTGGTTTCCATATACTGCATTTTAATAGTGAATAAATAATTGTCATTTGCAATATAGGATCACTATAAGGCCCTACCAATGACTGCCATACGGGCATATGATGATTTTCATCAATCCTCCAGGAACCCGTCCAGGTCACGGCGTTCTTTTTTGGTGGGTCTCCCGATCTTGCTCCTTCGTTTGCCGGTATAAAAACTGGCGGCCTGTCCAAAGGACTCCTTGCGGAGGTACCGGAGGCGCTGGATCTCTTCTTCGGGCGTAATGTCGAGGTAGAATTGTATGGCTTCGGAATAGGCAACGCGTTTGTGAAGCAGCCCCGTTACTTTTATCTGCCACCGTTTCTCACCGGTCCTTACTTCGTATTCGTCACCGGGGCTCACATTCCTGGATGCTTTTGCCTGCAAACCGCCAAACTTCACTTTGCCGGTATCACATGCCGCCGCGGCCATGGTTCTTGTTTTGAAGAGCCGGATGGCCCAGAGATATTTATCGAGACGGAGCTTTTCCTTTTCTGCCATTGATGGAATAGTTCGGGGTTGAATGACTATTTTTAATACTTTCCTTTTCCAAAATAAACAATTTATGAAGACTTCATTTATCAGATTTACCGGGATCGTCCTCTTCTGGGTCCTGCCTTTTTTCGCGTTCGCCCAGGGCAGTATCAACTGGGGTGCGGATGGTAATTCCTATTTCAGGACCGAAGGGGGTGATATCGTAAAATATGAGCTGCCGAAGAACAGCAAGTCCGTATTTATTAAAAAAGAAAGTCTCCGGCCGGCCGGTGCGGAAAAACCCCTCACCGTGCGGAGTTTTCGGTTTTCCGCCGATCAATCAAAAGCCCTTATCTATACCAATACCAAAAAAGTATGGCGGCTCGATACCCGGGGCGATTACTGGCTGTATGACCTGAAGTCCGGCAAACTGAAGCAACTGGGTAAGGGCAGGCCTGCGTCCTCGCTGATGTTCGCGAAACTTTCCCCGGACGGTAAGAAAGTGGCCTACGTAAGCGAATACAACCTGTACGTGGAAGACCTGGCAACCGGGATCATAAAACCACTCACCAGGAACGGTAACCGCAAACTTATCAACGGCACATTTGACTGGGCC